>JANOQY010000500.1:0-1836 GCA_031414995.1 Betaproteobacteria bacterium | reverse complement strand
AGACAATCAGTACCGCAACGGTCGCGTCTATGCGCGTGACCATAACCCGAGCTTTGACCAAGCCGAGGCGGTGCTTTGTGCGCTTGAACACGGTGCGCAAGCGGCGCTATTTGCGTCGGGCATGGCGGCAGCGACGGCGGTTTTTCTAGCTTTAAAACCGGGCGACCACGTCATCGCGCCGAAGGTGATGTATTGGTCGTTGCGCAATTGGCTGATGAATTTTGCGACGCAGTGGGGCTTGGTGGTCGAATTTATCGACGTTCACGATAGTCCACAATTGCAACGCGCTTTGCAGCCCGGAAAAACGCGTTTGGTATGGGCTGAAACACCGGCCAATCCGTTATGGACAATTACTGATATCGCCGCAACAGCCGAGATCGTTCACAAGGCTGGCGCGTTGCTGGCGGTGGATTCCACCACGGCGTCGCCGGTGCTCACGCGCCCGTTGACGCTCGGCGCTGATATCGTCATGCATTCGGCCACCAAATATCTCAACGGGCACTCCGACCTGATTGCCGGCGCGTTGATCACGCGCGAAAACTCGGAATACTGGACGCGCGTAAAGATGGTTCGCGCACAAATCGGCGGCACGATGGGATCGATGGAGGCGTGGCTGCTGCTGCGCGGCATGCGCACGCTGTTTCTGCGGGTGAACGCCGCTTGTTTGTCAGCGCAACGCATCGCGGAACACTTTCAGGGGCACGCGCAAGTTGCAGAAGTTTTGTACCCGGGGCTGGCCAGCTTTGCCGGACATGCGGTGGCTGCAAAACAAATGCAGGGCGGCTTTGGCGGCATGTTATCGATCCGTGTTAAGGCCGGTGAAGCGGCGGCGATTGCGACTGCCGCCAATGTCGCGCTATGGAAACGTGCCACCTCGCTCGGCGGTGTGGAGAGCCTTATCGAACATCGCGCCAGCGTCGAGGGCGCAGGCACACCCGTGCCGTTCGATCTGCTGCGCTTATCGGTGGGCATTGAAAACACCGAAGACTTGATCGCTGATCTTGAGCAAGCATTGAAGCGGTCGGGTGCCGCGTGAACGCACAGGAGAAAATCCGCAGCTACCTGTTTACAGCGGGATTGGACGCACTGGCAGACCACGTGCCGGTGATCGAGAAAGCGATTCACGATTTCATCGCGCAGTTGGGCACGCCGATGGATGTATCAAACGACGCGCTCTACCGTTATGAGGTGCCGCTGATATCCGAAGACGGTACGTGCTCGTTGATCGATGAAATGCATCCGGTGGCCTACGATCTATCGCGCATCCTCGGCGGTGAATCGGAAGTCAATACCCGCAAGTTGAAGTTGTTGAACATCATGGTCACCCGCGCCACGATGGTGACGGGTGCCGACTGGGTCGGGATCTACCAGCGGCGCTTGAACCCAGTTGGAAACTCCGTATTAGTTAAGCTCGCCTATCGCGGCCGCCCGAGCCGCGCCGAATTTCCGCTGAATGCAGAATTCGCCAAAGGCAGCACCAATAGCGCAGTAGGTTTATCGGGTCAGGCAAAACTGATCGATGATGTCGCTGCGTACACAGCGGACGGCGGTGGCTTCTACGTTTGCGATGACGCCGTGCAGTCGGAAATCTGCGTGCCAATTTTTGATGCGGCCGACGGCAAAGTCATTGGCATCATCGATGCGGAAGCATCGCCGAAAGCATTTTTCAACGCCGACCGGCAGGCCGCGATTGTGGCGATGGCGTTGGTGGTGATGGCGTTGTTGCCTTAGCGGTGCTGCCAATGGCGCAGTACGGAGATTCTCGAAACCCCGTTCCCGTTCGTCCCCCACCTCAAGCATAGCGGGGTAGGCGCTGAGCACGTCAGAGGGTTGATC
>JANOQY010000499.1:0-7993 GCA_031414995.1 Betaproteobacteria bacterium | reverse complement strand
TCGCACCTGAGATGCCGCTCACCATGCATGCGCCCACCATCGCCAAAAAGGTCACGATTGAAAGCATGATGGCGTGGGCAGAATGCTGCGCAGACGCAGTGACATACATTGCGATGCCGGCGATCACGCCAATTGGTGCCCCGTTCATTGCGCCGAGTAGTCCCTCTTTGAACACCAGCGTCTTGCCATTGCCCGGTTTGATCTCGCCGAGTGTGATGCCGCGCAAGGTGACCGCCATTGCCTGACATCCTGTATTGCCCGACTGCCCCGCCAACACCGGCAAAAATGCAGCGAGTATGACCAGCTTGTCGATGGTGCCCTGAAACACCGCCACCACGCCACCTGCCAAAAATGCGGTCAACAGATTCAGTAGCAGCCAAGGATGGCGAAACTTGAAACTTTGCATCAGAGGCGTGGAGATGCGCTCTTCTTTTTCCACACCTACCATCCTACCGGCCTGCGCCGTGATCTCGAAAGCCTCGGATTCAAAAATGGTTTGTCCGCGTACTAAGCCAAGCAATTTGCCATCCGCATCGCAGACGGGATAAACCGGATAGTGCCGATTCAAGGTCAGGCGCATCGCGTCCGAAATCGTGCATTGCGGACGCAGCGCAAAAACATCTGCCAACATGATCTCGCCGAGCGTTTTGGTGTTGTCGGCAAACAGAAGATCGCGCATCGTGACGATACCGAGCAACTTGTCTGCGGGATCGCTCACGTAGCCATAGGTGATGAAGGCAGATTTGATCAGCGCACGCAACGCCTCAATAGCGGTACCCACTGTGGTGGCTGGCGAGAAAACGCCGTATGCCGGCTCCATCAGCCTGCCCACTTCGCCTTGCTGGTACGACTGATTGCGCAGCCATTGCTGCGAAATTTCAGGCGGGGCTGCAGTGATAATGGCTTGACGCTGTGCCTGCGGCACTTCGGCAAGAATATCCTGAGCAAAGCCGGAGTTCAGCGCAGCGAGCAGATCATACGCTTTTGCCGCCTCGCGACCATCAAGCAGCTTGGCCGCTTCGGATGCAGGGCGCGCGTTGAGTTCGTCAATCAGTTGACCATCTGTATTCATGTTTGCATTCACCATCGACTGTTGATGCCGAAGGGTAACGCATAAGTGAGCAGGTGGAAACTAGCGCTGTGACGCGCTGGGCCAGACAACTAGTTAAAACGTCGTCCGCACAAGATTCGATGTGAACAGGACGTTACCGCCGAAGCCGAGCGCAAATATCCGTGCGGAATCGAGGCCATTAAATGTGATGCGGGCAAGACCCACCTGATTCGCCGATGCTTGAACCGGATTCGCCAGATCGGGCGAAGGTTCGGTTGTGGCAACAGCGGTCGTGATGGCAGTGGTCTCAAATATTGCGCCTTCCGCTTCAACGTCCTGCTTTTTCCAATGCACACTTTCAATCGAGTAGCGGTGTGACACACCTTGATGATCGTGAAAATTCCATGTGCCAATGACGGCATTGTTGCGCGGTGAATCCGGCACGAACGCGAGCCCGGTTTCCTTGGTGGCAGGGTCGATCCATTTGCCTGTAATGTCGAATTGGGCATCGTCGCCCTTGGCACAACGCGTCATGACGACAGATTCACCTACAGCCACGCCGTCGGAAGTCATCATGCGCACCGGCAGATCGCCCGCTTCGGAGGGCGTGTATGTCAATTCAACCGTGTAAGGGACGAGGACAAGATCAGAAAACGCGAAATCAGGGCAGGGCGTGTCAAAACGAACTTCCAGAACACGAACGCCATCCAGCGAAACGCTTGAAACCGTTGCATCCGTCGGCCCGCATCCCAGCGGGAAATATGCCGTGATCGTCAACAGGCGCGGCGTATTGATGTGCGCAATCGTTGGTGTGACGCCAAGAGACGCCGAAAATGGCACACGTGTTGGCGTCGCTTCAGTTCTGCCGGCAAACGAGCCACTGCGCATCAACGACATCCCTGAAACAATTTCCTTGAAATATTGAATCCGCTCGAACCAGGGCCGATGCCACTGCGAACGCGATTGCGCCCTGCCATTTGTCGTTTTGCGCCGCGCGGCGGGCCGACGGGCAATCAATGGGAAGGCAGTCGAATGATCAGCAATGTTCATATGCTCACCTTGGCGAGGCTGTAATTGGAGAGAACGGGGCGAATGATTGAAATCAGGGCGCTAAATAAATACAGCGCGACACGGGAATTTGTCGGGCTCACCACCAGCGTGTTGGTTCTCATTGTCGACGTCACTCCGCAATGCGGATGTGGCGTCAGGCTTGTTGGGTCAAAGGATTTTTTCCAAATGCCCGTAAGTCCTGTTTGTCTTGACACGCTGGTGTTGGCTACCGTAGGCGCTGCTGTAAACCTGATAAATATGTTTTCGAACGAATGCACTTTGTCTGAGGCCAGCAGCGTCGGGCTTGTCGGAATGACAACACTGACCGGGCTGACTTTGTTTGACATCGAGCATCCTTTGCTTTTGTCTTGAAATTCGAATAACATACTGATGCGGGAATTATTCCCGCAATCAAAGCAAAGCGCAAGCACTTTCGCAAATAATTTGAAAATGTTGCAAAAACGGGATTTTACGGGGCATGAGGCCATAATCTCGTTGCACCAGCATTTCAGCGGGGGAATAATTCCCGCGATATCTTCACGACTTTGAATAGCTGATGGATGAATAGAGACTCACCAGAAAACGGCCAATCGAACAAGCTTCTTGACACCCTTGTGCGTGTGCTTGTGCCCGTGGCTCGTCTGATGATTGCAAAAGGTGTGACATATCAAATCGCCAGCGAGGTCTTGAAACGTGCATATGTACGTTCAGCAAACGAGCATTTTGTTGAAGCCGACGCGGTGAGCGGGACAAAGTTATCGTTGCTGACAGGATTGAACCGCAAAGAAATTCGGCGTCTTACCAGCGCTGAGCCAGACAAAGAGCGCCCGCCAATGGCCTCCTACGCGACGGCGGTCGCCGCAATGTGGCGCACAAATCGCCGCTGGCGCGACCGCGAGGGCAATCCCAAAGTATTACCGCGTCGCAGTACCACTGGCAACACGCTTTCATTTGACGATTTGGTACGCTCCGTCACAACCGATCATCGGCCGGCAGCAGTATTTGATGAACTGACACGCTTGGGATTTGTCGAAATGGCAGACGAGTCGGTGCGTTTGATCACCACAAATTTCCTGTCATCGTCTGACCCTGACGACAAACTGGCGCGCCCTACCGAGAACCTTGAAGATCACTTGGCAGCGGCGGTAACAAATATCATCGGGCCATCGCCCAAGTTTCTGGAACAAAGTATTTATTCTGACGAGTTATCCGAAATGTCAGCTGAAACGTTACACACTCTTGTACGCGGCGAATGGCAGCGAACATTTAATACCGTAATCGAAAAAGCCATCGCACTTGAAACCGACGATGCCAAACAAAGTAGAGTTGCCAAAACCCGTATGCGTATTGGTATGTATTTCTACTCAGAGACACCGAAAGAAGACTAAATCATGATCAAAACTCGAAAATTATCTGTCCCAAGCAAGATTCCATTGATTCTGACCAGTTTTCTCGCAGCCATTTTGCTGGCAGCCTGTGGTGGTGGCGGTGGTGCAGATACCAAAACCGGTTTCGGCGGCTCTGGCGATCCTACCCCTCCCGCCGATGCATTAACCGCAAGCGGCCCCCTCTCTGCTATCGGCGTTGCCGGCATTGCCGCCACCGGTCTCGATGACCGTGCGTCGACTATCTTCATCAATACGCAGGGCGGACAGTCCTTCAATGCGCTCAAACTTGGCATGGTCGCTGAGGTGACGGGCACCATCCCCGCGACCTCAGCGAGTGCCACGCCCGGGATAGCCACAAACATCAATGTGCAGAGTGCGGTCGTAGGACAAGTAAATTCTCTGGATATTGCCAAACAGCGCTTCGCAATAGGCAATCTAATTGTTCAAGTTGACCAGAACACGATTTTCGAAGGAATAAACTCCCTCTCGGAACTCGGCCAGCAGAACACTAGACGCGTCGAAGTTTATGGTCTGCCACTGCCGTTGATTCCGCTACAGACGAACGGGAACGAATCCGTACTCGCCACCCGCTTGATTTCACAACCATCCGTCCCCCCGTCCGAGAGCAGCTCACCTGCCGAATTCCTCGGCATCGCGACAAACGTCGCGGCTTTCAGCTTCACTTTGCAGGGTATGGGGGTATTCACTTCTGGAGTTGCGAGCATCACCACCCCGACCGGTACGATTCCCGGCACCACCTCTATCGTCGAGAACACCCGCGTCCGTGTTGTGGGTAGTCTGTTTCCGCCCTCAGGATTTTCAGTTCCACGTTATTCGATAGGTGCAAGCCAGATCGTCGCCGGGATTCCCATCACACGCAATGACAACACCATCATCGTGCTCGACGGCGTGGTGCAAAGCCTTGGTACGAATGGACGATTCCGTTTGAACGATACCGACGTTGAAACCACGGCCGCCAATGCAGCTTTAGCGACCGTTGGTTCACGCGTGCAGGTGAAAGGACGGAAAACAGCAGGCGTATTGACCGCGACGGATTTCCGCCGCATCGCTTCCGGTGAGCGCATCCAATATGTCGTTCAGGGTGATATCGCCAATTTTGTATCGCCTGCCAATTTCACCGTGCGCGGCGAATCGATCAATGCGTCGACGGCCACGTTCGTCGGTGGGACCGCCGCCAATCTTGCTAATGGCCGCACCGTGCGCATCAAGGCGCAGACGATTGGCGGGCACCTCGAAGCAACCGAGGTGAGCTTCGTGGTGAGCTAAATTGCTCACCAATGTTTAGCCCGGCATTGTTGGACGATCCGCCCGGGCTACACTAGCGTCTGATCGCACAATGTGCGCGGAGGCGTTAGAAAAATGAAATTATTGAAAGCAATGGCGACGAGCGTCGTGATACTTGCGCTTGCCCTTCCCGCACTGGGCGCAACGCTTAATGTCGGCTCCAAGCGCTTCACTGAATCCTACATCCTCGCCGAAATCATTAAGCAGACCGCTGAAGTTGCGCATGAGGCTGATGTAACGCATCGACAGGGACTCGGCAACACCGCCATTCTGTTAAGTGCACTCAGGGCCGGCAGCATCGACATCTACCCAGAATACACCGGCACAATCGCGCGCGAAATTCTTAAACTCGACCACGTGCCGCCGCTCGCAGAACTCAATTTGAGACTCGCGACGATGGGTTTGCAAGCCTCAGTGCCACTGGGATTCAACAATACTTATGCGCTGGCAATGCCCGCCAGCCTTGCCATTGCCAAAGGTATCACTCGCCTCTCTGATCTCAAGGCGCATCCAGAACTACGTCTCGGGTTGTCACAGGAATTTATCGGTCGTGCCGACGGTTGGCCAGGGTTGAAAAAAACCTATGCGCTGCCGTTCGCCGCGCCGCGCGGGCTTGATCATGGCTTGGCGTACGAGGCGATCGCGCAAGGACAGGTTGATATCATCGACATCTACTCGACCGATGCCAAGATCGGCAAGTATCAGATGACTGTGTTAGCGGATGACGCGCAATATTTTCCACGTTATGACGCTGTGCTCTTGCACAAGGCCGACCTGCCATCGCGCTTGCCGAAATCGTGGGCTGCAATTGCCAGACTTGAAGGCCGCATTAACGACGACGCGATGCGCCGCATGAATGCCTCGGCAGAACTGGATCAAAGAACATTTGATCGCGTGGCAAATGCATTTTTGGCTCCTCTGAACGAAACAGCGGGGACCGACAAACTTGCCTCTACGGATCAGATTAAGCAGCAGAAAAACGAAGCCGACAGCGGCTTCTGGCTCAAACTGTTCGGCCCGGATTTTGGGCGGCTTGCGATGGAGCATCTCGCACTGGTTTTTCTATCGCTGGCCGCGAGTGTCGTCATCGGTGTACCGCTGGGCATTCTTGCAGCACGTCATCGCGCTGTGGAAGCGATCATTCTCGGTATTACGGGTGTGCTGCAAACCATTCCTTCGCTGGCATTACTCGCCATCCTCATTCCCCTCACTGGCAGAATCGGTATCGTGCCCGCCTTTATCGCGCTGGCGTTGTATGCGTTGCTACCAATCGTGCGCAACACGCACACCGGTTTGACACAGATTCCGCGCGGGATGAAACAAGCCGCTGAATCGCTGGGTCTGACGCCGCCGCTAATCCTTCAGCTAATCGAATTGCCACTCGCACGACCGACCATATTGGCTGGCATCAAGACCTCAGCCGTGATCAACGTTGGGACCGCAACCATCGCAGCCTTTATCGGCGCCGGCGGGTTCGGTGAGCGCATCGTCACGGGCTTGGCTTTGAACGACAACGCCACACTGCTTGCTGGCGCGATCCCGGTGGCAGCAATGGCGTTATTGATTGAAGGCGCATTCACCATAGGTGAACGCAGCCTGATTCCGCAGGCGCTTCGCAGACTCTCGTAGCGGCACGCCCTACTTATCTGCTGCTGCGCGATACGCGGCCGATAGTGCAATCGCCGCGCACGCCGCGATTGCCAGCACCACCAATATCGCCGCCTGAGGATTGCCGAAGAAATCCCAGATGGTGGCAATCAGGATTGGCCCAACCGCGCGTGCAATTGCCGTCGGCGTGGCGAGCACGCCATTGAGCATCGCGACCCGGTCCCGGCTGATCAAATCAGCCGTGGCAGTGCCTTTGACAATGGTCATCATGCCGTTGCCGCTACCAAATAAAAACGCGTAAAGAAATACAAACCACGGGCTCACCGCGACCGCCAACAGCGTGACAATCGCAGTCGGCATCAGCCACACGATGACACTCGCGGCTGTTGAAGCCTTCATTCGCGACCCCGCCAACAGCAACACGATACGCCCTACCACCTGCATGATGCCAATTGATGACGCTGCGAGCAGACCCATCGCCACGCTCACGCCGGACGCTGAGAACAGCGCGATGATGTGCGCCGCCAGACCCGCGAGGACAATCGACTGTAGCGTAAAAGAAATCGCCAGCAACACAAATGGACGTGATCGTAGCAACGTCGCGACCGACACTTTTTCTTCAGTTCCGGGTGGGTGCGCGGACAGGTGCGCAGGTAGCCCACGTGGCAGGAAAACCAGATAACACAGGAGACATCCCACCAATTGCAGCAACGCCAAACCGACGAACGCACCTCGCCATCCGAAATGCGCAAGCATCAGCGTGGTGAGGGGCCAGAACACGGTACTGGCGAGACCACCCAGCAATGTTACAAAAGTGATGTAGCGCCGATAGTCGTTGGGGTAGGCGCGAATCAAAAATGCAAATACCGATTCATAAAGCGTACCCGCCATCCCCGCACCGATCAGCGCCCACACCGCGTATAACTGCCAAACCGATTCAATGGCGGCATGTAGCAGCATGCCAACCATCGTGACCAACGTGCCGACGACAAGTACCTGAAAATGCCGTCCGCGATCAATGAGGATGCCGACTGGAATCGCGGTGAATCCCATCACCAGCAAGCCCAGACTGTACGCACCGGCAGCGGTACTTTTAGAAATATCGAGCGCCGCCTGCACTGGCTCCATCAAAACTGCATAGGCGTAGTAGCAACTCCCCCACGCAACCAATTGCGCAAACGAAAGTGCCAGCAACAGCCTTGCATCTGGCGTGAGCGCGCGCAATTTCATTTGTGGATTTCCCGACTAACTGATTGATGCAAGACTAACTCTGCATCCGCAACAAGCGCGCCGCTTCCTCCAGCCGCGTGTCTTCAATTTCACGCAGCACACTGTCCATGTCTACGGCTTTATGTTTTCGCTCGAACCGCCCCGTGAGCACGACATCAGGCGTCAATGTACCGGCTTCATAGTGCGCCCAAATTTCACGTCCGTATTGGGTGACGAGCAGTTCTGGCGCGAACTGACCAAAGTAATTTCGCAGATTCGCCACGTCGCGTTCCAGCATCGCTTGCGCGTGATTGTTGCCAGCGGCATCGACGGCCTGTGGCAGATCGATGATGACTGGGCCATCACCGCTGACAAGAATATT
>JANOQY010000498.1:0-1514 GCA_031414995.1 Betaproteobacteria bacterium | reverse complement strand
TCAAGCAGCTTGTTTTCGCCGTTGAAATAGTCGATGCGCTCGCGTAGTTCGGTCTTTATGCCTTCAAGCGCATTGAGCACGGTGCTGCGCGGCGTGACGTAATGGCTCTTGGCATAGACCGTGAAACGCGGCAATGTGTGCCGGGTGTGACCGGTCAGCGGATCGAACAGCGTCAGCGCATCGACCTCATCATCGAACATCGAAATCCGCAGCGCGGCATCGGCACTTTCAGCCGGATACACATCGAGCGAATCGCCGCGCACGCGGAAGGTGCCGCGCTTGAAATCAATATCCGAACGTGCGTACTGCATTGCGATCAATTGGCGAATCATGTCCTGCGGCGAGATTTTGTCGCCGGTGCGCACCAGCATCCTCATCGCGTAGTAGTCAGCCGGATCGCCGATACCGTAAATACACGACACGGTAGCGACGATGATCGCATCCGGTCGCTCAAGCAGCGACTTGGTGGCAGAGAGGCGCATCTGCTCGATATGTTCGTTGATGGCGGAATCTTTTTCGATGAACAGGTCGCGCGACGGCACATACGCTTCGGGCTGGTAATAGTCGTAGTACGAGACGAAATATTCGACTGCGTTTTCGGGAAAGAACTCCTTCATCTCGGCGTACAACTGCGCGGCCAGCGTTTTGTTTGGTGCCATCACCAGCGCGGGCCGGCCAAGTTGCGCAATCACATTCGCCATCGTGAAGGTCTTGCCGGAGCCGGTCACGCCCAGTAGCGTCTGGAATGCGAGCCCGTCGTTGATGCCCTCGACGAGCTTGGCGATCGCCTGTGGCTGATCACCCGCCGGCGGGAACGGCTGGTTCAGCTTGTAGGGGCTATTGGGGAAAGTCAGGATCGGCATGGCGATGATCTTCGATTGGCGTATGGTTTTACGCACGCAACGGGCAATCGAAAATTTTAGCAGTGCAGCACTGCGTGACGCGAGTTTATTTGCGCTGTGAAAGGATTACTTCGTCCATGAAATAACGAAACACAAGCATTGGCGGGCTTCGTGGCGCGTTTTGTGCCGGGATGGCTCGCCGGTGCTAGGGTTTGGTATCTCATGGAGGACGACCATCAAAATATGACGTGCGTCGACGACGGTGCCCATCATTGATTGCGCGTAGCTCACCGGTTTCGCATGTAGGAAGGCGCCAGCGCTAAGTGACTGCTTTCGGCTGCGAATTTAACCGGTCGATTTGACGTGATTAAAGAGAGAGAGTGCCTGTGTTTTTTTTCGCTTTTTGTTAGTAGAGTGCCTAGAATGAGATATGACACGCAATCTCATGATTATGAAAACGAATTTAATTAAATGCCACGGAATGTTAGACACCATCTGGGATGTTAGGCGGCGTTTTGGTGTCTATAACTAGTTAGAGCTCACCCCCTTAACCCGCACATATTTCTAGCCAATGGACTACACGCTTACGATCACAGATGTCGCGGACGAAGAGGTCCGCAAAGCAATAGTTACGCCGCTTGTCGAATACAACGAATCAAAGACTGGACCTGG
>JANOQY010000497.1:0-6738 GCA_031414995.1 Betaproteobacteria bacterium | reverse complement strand
CGTGTTCTATGGGAAAGAATCGTGTCGACTTCATGGGTGGCTGCCATTGTATTACGGCAACGATGCAGCGCCGCATACGACATCTCCTGCTTGCGTGTAGGCGAAAACCTACCGCACAAGCGGCTATTCGCTGATCCCCGCTGAACTACTCGGGCGACATGATCGTCAGTGGATACATCATCGTATCGGCTAACAGGAGCAGCAAATGCGAACCACTGGTAAACAATCTTCCAAGCCCATCAAACCATCTCCCAATCCCGCCACGATTCCTAACGATCATGAAACCGATCAGGAACACGGCGAAGGCAGCTACAGCGGCACTCGTGACTATCAGGCAGGCGTCAAAGCCTATCTTGAAACAGCAGACGTGGAAAAAGACGCCCGCGATGCAGCACCAGATAGCGCCGAAGAAGCACGCGCGCTCGAGAAGGCCGAGGAAGCTGGCCGCAAACCGGCAGTCAAAACCGAGCGGCCTTCAAAAAACAAATAGGGCAAATAGCCTTACCTGTTCGCGTCGCTGTCTGAATCAAACCCGGAGCATGTCTTGAAAAAATTCCACTTTGCAATTCAACTTGGCATGCCAGTAATCGGATTGGTGATGTCTGCGAGTGTCGCGTTCGCGCAAACGCCTGCATCACAGCCCGTATCGCAAACGGTCGCAAGCACTGCCGCCAGCAGGATGGCCGAAAGTGTTCAGTTTTACCGGCAAATGCACGCGGTCCTTAGCCATCCACGCTGCGTTAATTGCCACCCAAAGGACGACACGCCCAAACAGGGCCTTGATGGTCACGTCCACTCGCCACCTATCACCCGCGGACCGGAAAACAGCGGGCCAGCAGGATTGCCGTGCAAGGCATGCCATAACGATGCCAACTTCGATGTTGCGCGCATGCCCGGCGCACCGAACTGGCATTTGGCGCCATTGTCGATGGCTTGGGAAGGCAAATCAGAGGGCGAGCTTTGTCGTGTCATGACTGATCGCACCAAGAATGGCAATCGCGATATAAAAGCAATCGCCAAACATTTGACCGAAGACAAGCTGGTTGCATGGGGATGGCAACCAGGGATTGACGTTTACGGCAAACCGCGCGAACCCGTGCCTGTTCCTAAAGCTGAGTTTGATCTCGTCGTCGCGGCTTGGGCGAAAAGTGGCGGTGCGTGTCCTGATTGATCAGGCCTGATCCGTACGTCCTCATCTCATGCGCTAAATTCCGTATTCTGTCGAATAGTGCGCGACAAATGCGTGCGACATGCGCAAGATGGTAATAGCCAATAAAGATACAGACACAAACGGCGCGGGCGCCGGTATGTCCTTTGTTGATCACCATCTCGAAGGGGAACCTGCATATGATCACCACGCACACTTCACGCCTATGCGCGCCGCTTGCAATCACGCTCGCTGCCATGACAGTCACGTCGATTACCTTTGCTGACACCGCGACCACACCAGCAACGCGCGACCAACTGACTCGCCGCATCGAATCGATTGATCGCGCGCTGTTCGACGCGTTCAATCGTTGCGAACTGGAAAAACTGGAGAGCTTCTTTATTCCCGAGCTGGAGTTTTATCATGACAACGACGGACTCAGCGCATCACGCGCCAAGTTCATCAGCGACGTGAAGAAAAACGTCTGCGGAAAATTTCGCCGCGAACTGGTTCCCGGCACGCTTGAGGTTTGGCCACTCGGCGACTACGGCGCTGTCTACTCAGGCACCCATCACTTTTGCCAACTTTCGACAAGTAAATGTGAAGGCTCGGGCCGCTTCCTTCATATTCTTAAAAACAGCGGCGGCGACTGGAAAGTCACGCGTGTCGTCAGCTACGATCATCGTTCCATTGCGAATCAATAAGTGCTGTTTTGTTGGACTTGCGTCATCAGCCCAAACTCCACATTGCATATAAGTGAAGTCATTCACTGGTGCGGCTCTTGGAGCACTTTAAGCCTGGGAAGCGCGTCGATTATGGCGCTTCACTTTTTTACTAGCGCACCCGATTCCGGCCTTCATTCTTTGCCCGGTAGAGGGCGGCGTCGGCGTCGGCAATCAGGGCGGCGACTGAATCTTCATCTGACGGTACACGCGCTGCTACGCCCAGACTGATCGTCACCACCGGTGCGACAGGAGAGGCGGGATGAACAATTGCCCGTGCCTCGCAGGCTTGCCGAATTTTTTCAGCGAAGGCCATGGCAGACGCGTGGTCCAGACCGGGAACCAGGATGATGAATTCCTCACCGCCGTATCGTGCCGCGAAGTCCCCCGCACGGCTAGTCGCCTGACGGATCACATCCGCCACTGCGACCAGGCACTTATCGCCTTGCGGGTGTCCCAGAGTATCGTTGTAGGCCTTGAACGCATCGATGTCGGCGATCACCACAGCAAGCGGTGTTTGCAAGCGTAAGGCGCGCCGCCACTCGCTCTCGAGGGTTTCGTCCAATCGCCGCCGATTGGGCAGCCCGGTCAAGGCATCGACGAATGACAAACGCGAGAGGTGTTCGTTTGCGAGTCTTAGTTCTTCGGTTTTCTCCGCCACCAGCCGCGTCATCTCGGCATGCCGATCGCGGAGTTGGTGAGTGCGCAGTCGAAACAGCCCTCCCGCCGCCGCAAGCGCGACCAAAATGACAAGCGCCATAAACCAAGGCGTTTGGTAATAGTGTGGTTTAACCATGATCGGCAATGCTTCGGCGGCCTCCTGCCATCGCTTGCCGTCGAACGATGCTGCCACACGAAACCGGTACGCGCCGTGAGGCAAAGCAGGGAATGAAGCTTCGCGGCTTTTGCCTGCCTCGACCCAATTCTGCGTGATACCTTCCATCAGGTAGCGAAACCGCACCCGGTCAGCGTTGAGCAGCGTCCCGGCGGTATAACGAATGGACAGCGGGACCGAGCCGGGCGGCAGAATGATCGCAGCATTTGCGCCTGCTTGCGCCCCTGCTTCTGTGCCGACACCTGGCACACTGATCACGCCATCCAATGACACTTCTTCAACAGCAACATCAGGCGGATTGTCTGAACCGGGCAAGCGCTTTGGGTCAACGATGACAAGGCCTTTGAGTGTGGGTAACCATAGATGGCCCTTGGCATCGATGGTGCCAGCAGGTTGTAGCCCACCCGCAAACGTAGTGCTGCGCAATGCGTCGCCGGGGCCGAAACCGGTTGAGGTTACCTTGGCGATGCGCCCTTCGGCGAACGCATCAAGCTCACTGCGCGCGACGCGGTAGAAGCCACGGTTGCACGTCATCCAGAAATTGCCTGTGCGGTCTTCGATGATGACTTGCGCGATGCCGTCCCACAGTCCGTCGGCGGGACGAATCGCGCTGAGGCGGCCATTGCGCAAGCGATTGATGCCCTCCCCGTTTGTGCCGATCCAAAGCGTGCCAGCGGCGTCCTCGTACATGGCGAGGATCCAATTCGACACCAGACCCTCTTTGCGCGTTAGCGCCTCAAACACACCGTCGCGGTAGCGGATCAGCCCCTGCCCCATTGTGCCGATCCATAGCACGCCGCTCTTGTCTTCGAAGATCGTCGAAACGCCTTCCAGTGGCGCGCCCGCGTCACGGACTGGCGTAAAGCCATTGCCGTTAAAGCGTGCCAGACCGGATTTGGTGCCCGCCCACACAGTGCCGGCCCGATCCTGATACAGCGCGCGGACATCGACGTTGGGCAATCCTTTGGCGGTGCTGAATTTTTCTAGCCTTCCTTGTTTCAGCCGAGTCACACCTTCGGTATAAGAACCGATCCACATTGTGCCGTCGCGGTCTTCCATCAGCGCGGATGATTCGTCGGTGGAGAGACCATCTTTTTTTGTAATCGTCTTGATGCGGCCAGCGTCGATGCGATTAACACCGCCACCGGCTGTCGATACCCACGTCGCGCCGTCGCGGGCGTGAATCACGGCACGGACGTTATCGTTCGACAATCCTTCGGGCTTGCCGAACACACCAAAGGCTCGGTTGCTCAACCGGTTCAGGCCACCATTCCACGTGCCGACCCAGACGCTGCCTTCGCGATCAACCTGAAGAGACCATATTTGGTCACCAGCCAGTCCACCAGCAGTCGAGATCGCCGAGAAGCGACCCTCGCTCATTCGCACAACACCCGCGCCCCATGTGCCTATCCAGAGTGATCCTGTTTTGTCGCGCCCAAGATAGGTGAGCTGGTCAGTCGGGAGTCCATCTGCGGTGCTGTAAGTTTTGATCTGCCCGCCATTGACGCGAACCAGCCCCGCGCCAGCAGTTGCGGCCCAAATGCCACCCGCAGGATCAGCAAGCACGTGCCGCACTTCCAGATGCGGGAAACCATTGCCCGGATTCAAGACCTTGAATTGCCCCGCCACATACGAGACCAGCCCGCCGCCGGTAGTGCCGATCCAAAGCGTGCCGTCCTTGTCGAAATCAAGCGTGCGGAGCCGACGGGTGGGCAATCCTTCTGCTTCCGTGTATATCTTGATAACGCCTTTATCCCAGCGCACCAGTCCGTTTTCAGTCGCAGCCCAAACGACGCCGTCGCGCGCCTGTGCAAAAGCCCAGACCCGCCGACCTTCCATCAATGCGTTGTCGAACGCCGGCTCGAAGCGGCCGTTGCTAAAGCGTGCCGCGCCACGGCTGTGGCCGATCCAGAGGCTCCCTTCCCTGTCTTCCATAAAACCGAAGATCGGCCGCGACACCAATTCCGTCACTGCAGAAGATTCAAACGTGGCGAAACGAATACCGTCGAACCGCGCGAGTCCGCCCGCCGTGCCCACCCAAAGGTAACCGGACCGAGTCTGGTACACAGTCTGGACGGTGTTCAATGGTAGCCCCTGTTCGGTCTGCCAACCGTCGATTTTGTATTGGGTGATTGAAGTCTTTGCTGGATCGACAGGGCTTAAAACCGGCGTTGTGGTCTGCGAATGCACAAGCGGCATGAACGACAGTGCCAGCACTAGGGCAAACCAGTTCATGACTACACGAATCCGTGTCTGGGCCAGCGAGTTCATCGGCCCGCTAAACGCGTTCAACATTCGCGCAGCAATGTGAAAGGATTTGATGGAAGCCCGTCAACGTGTCTAACTGCCAAAATTTTTAAAAGGCCGTTGCAGTGGTTTGCGGGCGTCATATTTGAAGTGCGTGGTCAATCTGAAATAAGAGTCTACCTTATTGAATGCTCACGAACACTATGGGCCGCCGTTCGTGGCCCGTGCTCCAGTTACTTCCCGATAGCCGCAGCAAGGCCTTCAGGGTCGGCAACACTGACCCAAAGCATGGAGTGCTTCTTGAAGCCGATGACCCTCGGGATTTTTTCCACAAACGCGATGCTCAACCCCTTGCGATGATTCGTGCCGAAAGTGAGTCCATCGTCGGCCAGGCTTAGCCGCAACCCCACTGCGGTGTACCAGCGATGCGGGCCGGTGACGAGCGTGTGGTCGATGTTATCGATTTTGGTCTTCACCTTCAATCGCCCGAAGGTTGCAATGAGTTCTCCCTTGCCAGTGATGTTCACGCCGTCTTTATCGCTCACGCCGAGCGCGAAGAACAGCGCAGTCCATCGCTTATCGAGTCGATATGGGAAGTGCTTTGCTTTCATGAATTGAGTTCTGCCTTTTTAATCGTTTCCGCAATCGCATACGTATGAAGCGACCTTGTTTGTCTGGTTAGATTTTGCCGCTAGTAAAACATTTGGCGAGGCATATTGAATTTATGCCCACTCCTTTTACCTACTGCGGCGACGCCTTCAACAATCCGTCTCCCACGTTCGCAACCTCGCTACCGCCGACAAGCCCGGCAACCCAATCGCGCAGGCGCACACCATCGACGCTCATCGAGTAGAACTCGGGGCGGGACAGGCTGATATGCATCTTTGCCGATCCTGTGTACGTTCGAAAATCGGGAGACTCTACCCGGATATCGGCAAACGATGCCGCGAGCAGAGAGGGAATCGACCCCTTCACTTGCAGCGCATCGAGAAACGTCTGCTGCCATGCGTCGTTGATCATATTGATCTGCGAATAGCGGACGCGCGGCGCATGTTTCGACCCCATCGCGTAGTACTTCTCGTGGGTGATGCTGGCGGGGTCGAAATTGCGATAGGCAGGCAATTGTCTCAACGCAGGCACGCCGTTCCAGTTGGCGACAATCGCGGGAATGAACGGACTGCGGTAGGAACCAGCCGCATCGCCAATCTGGCTGACGCGCGCTTGCGGAAATCGGTCTGCAAGATCAGCCGCGTAAATCGCCGAGGAAATTGCGCCAGCACTTTCACCAAACACTGCCACGTGTTCAGGCGATAACTTCCGCTCTGCGAGATAGGCCAGCCCGCGACGCACATTCGCAGCACCCAGATGCGACACTTCCAGCGTCACCGGCTTGCCCAGAAATCCATTCACCTTGTAGCGCACCGCGCTGTCACCAATAAAAACATCGGCCGTGCAATACGGCAGATACAGCATCGAGTAGTCTTTCAGCGGATTGTCGTCACGCGAAGAATCAAAGATGCCACCTTGCGCGCCGGGATGGTCGCGGTCATCGACGTTGCGGTCGTAGATCGAGCGCGGATGTAGTGCGCAGGTCGAATCGTTCCAGCACGCCCCGCCGCCCTGAAAATGAACCAATAACTTCTTCGGGTTCGCCGTATGCGTTTTACTATCGTGCGGCGAACCCAAAAAAATTATTGGTCCATTTCCAGGGCGGCGGGGCGTGCTGGAACGATTCGACCTGTGCCCTTCATCCGCGCTCGATCTACGACCGCAGCGTCGATGACCGC
>JANOQY010000496.1:0-1904 GCA_031414995.1 Betaproteobacteria bacterium | reverse complement strand
CGCGTTGGGACCTTTTTCCAATAACAGAGCCTGATCAGTGCCTGCCTTGCGTCGCACTCTTGCCTTTGCCAGCGGCTGGGTCGCGTTGCTGGCGGGGTGTTGAATATTTTCCCCATCCTCGTGCGAATCAAGCATTGCCGGGAGCATCGGCTCGGGCGATGCTTTTATGGTCTTCTTCGTTTTCATGATGAGTCCTCCATCGATGTGATGACACTTGAGATTTGACTGAACCATGATCATGCGCGCCACTGCCGAGCATGCGCGTAGGACATAACCGCGTTCTACCGTCAATCAGGAACGATTTCAGACTTCGCAATATTTCCTTACATTTGAACCGCAGTCAGTCCTACATCGTCCTGCAACTTGACGCGTTAGTCTCATTGCACCAACTGCACCAACTCTCAACAACGCTGGAGGTTACTTACCATGTGGACTCGCAAATTACTTTTGAGCACAATCGTGGCATCGACTTTTGCGGCTATCGCGCCTAGCGCGAACGCTGCCGTTGATGTTTATATCAATGTCCCACCCCCCGCCTTGCGTTACGAGGCCGTCCCTGCCGCACGTTCCGGTTATGTATGGGCACCCGGCTACTGGAACTGGCGCAACAATCGCCATGTCTGGACAAAAGGCCGTTGGGAACGCGAGCGCGCGGGTTATTACTATCATCCCAATCGCTGGACAGAACGCGATGGTCGTTGGGTGAATGAGCGAAGCCGCTGGGATCGCAACCGCCCGATGGGCGACCGTGACCGCGATGGCATCCCGAACGCGCGTGATCGTGATCGCGACGGCGATGGAGTACCCAATCGCCTCGACAGCAGACCGGATAACCCACGCCAACGATAAGTTGGTCGGCATCCAGTAAACCCCGCCGGGCTCGAACACTTTTCACAAGGTTGTCGAGCCCGGCGCACTTTTTGCGTGCTCAATATTGGCGGTGTTACGCTGTCAACCATCCTGTTCGGAAATCCAATTCCCATGACGCCACGCCAGCCACCCAAACCTTTCGCCATGATCCGGGAGTTTCATCTCGCTGACTGGTTCACGCTCGCCAACGCGGTCTGCGGAACGGGTGCATTGTTTTCCACCATGACGTATCTGGAAACAAACGACGTCAAACACATTTACTTTGCGTGCAGCCTCGTATTTGCCGCGCTGGTATTCGATGTCTTCGACGGTCGTATCGCGCGATGGCGGCAAAAAACATCCGCGCTGGGCCGTGAGCTCGATTCCCTCGCCGACATTATTTCATTCGGCGTTGCCCCGGCAATCATCGCTTACGGCTGCGGCATGCAGGGCTTCTATGATCGTATCGTGCTGGCCTACTTCGTCGCGTGCGGGGTGTCACGCCTGGCCCGCTATAACGTCACCGCGGAAGCATTGTCAGACGGCGGCGACAAGGTAAAGTATTTCGAAGGAACACCGATCCCAACTTCCGTGCTGCTGGTTTGCCTGCTGATGCTGGCCGCCGCGAGCGGCGCGGTGCAGGATAAGCTTTGGTTCGGCAGCATCACCCTCGCCGGTTTCCAACTTCATCCTCTGGTCTTGTTGTTCGGCGTGTCGGGATCGCTGATGATCAGTCGGATTCGAATTCCGAAGTTTTGAAACTCCGAAAAAAGTAAACCACTAGCATTGACGGGATTTCACAGCCGTTAATGCTCTAAGGAGCCCGCCAATGCTTGTTTTATGAACTTTACTCAGCGTGCCGCAGGTGCTACCGCAGTTGCCACAACCGCTCCTTCAATCCCATGCCGCTTCAACGCATCCGCCACAAATCCCGACGCCTTCATTTCTTCCACGAACTTCGACACATATTCAGTTCCTGCCGGTCGGCCTTTCGGGATGGCCATTGCCTGATTGATCACCATGAATCTGCCGTCAAGCAAACGCAGGCCGGGAAT
>JANOQY010000495.1:0-2968 GCA_031414995.1 Betaproteobacteria bacterium | reverse complement strand
GGTGACAACAAGGGCGCGAAATACGCGTCCGACAATTTCTGGATGATGGGCGATACAGGGCCATGCGGTCCGTGCTCGGAAATTTTCTACGATCACGGCGCGCATATTGCCGGCGGCCCGCCCGGCTCGCCCGATGAAGATGGTGACCGCTATATCGAAATCTGGAATCTGGTGTTTATGCAGTACAACCGCGAAGTCGCGGATGGTCCGATGATTCCGCTGCCGAAGCCGTCCGTCGATACCGGCATGGGACTGGAGCGTTTGTCGGCAGTGTTGCAACACGTGCATGCCAACTATGAGATCGATCTGTTTCAGGCGCTGATCAGAGCGGCTGCGCGTGAAACCAATGTGGCTGATTTAGCCAACCCAAGCTTGCGCGTGATAGCCGATCACATCCGCGCATGTTCATTTTTGGTGTGTGATGGCGTGATGCCGGAAAATGCCGGGCGCGGTTATGTGCTGCGCCGTATCGCGCGACGTGCGATGCGTCACGGCTACAAGCTCGGCCAAAAGCAACCGTTTTTCTACAAACTCGTTGACGATCTTGCCAAGGTGATGGGCGATGCGTTCCCCGAGATCGAGCAATCCAAAGAGCGTGTGAAAGCAGTGCTGAAGCAGGAAGAAGAGCGCTTCGGTGAGACGCTAGAAAAAGGCATGGACATCCTTGATGTGGCGCTCAAGGCTGACGACAAGAAGCTCGATGGCGACACTGCATTCAAGCTTTCCGACACCTACGGTTTTCCCATTGATCTCACCGCCGACATCGGTCGTGAGCGTGGCTTTGAAGTCGATATGGCGGGCTTCGACAAGGCAATGGCTGCGCAGCAGGAGCGTTCACGCGCGGGTTCCAAATTCAAAGCAGGTGCAGCGCTTGAGTACAGCGGTGCCAAGACGCAATTTCTGGGTTATGACTCGCTGTCGGAAGCAGGGCGCGTGGTTGCGTTGTATCGCGACGGGGTACCGGTAAAAAGTCTCGCGGCTGGTGAAGACGGCATCGTGGTGCTTGATAAAACGCCGTTCTACGCTGAGTCAGGCGGGCAGGCGGGCGACACGGGCGAACTGACCACAGGCGGCACATGCCTCACGCTATTCAAGGTACAGGACACGCAAAAGATTCAGTCCGACGTATTCGGCCATTACGGTACCTTGACCACTGGAGAATTGGCCGTTGGCGATACGATTGCGGCAGAAGTTGATCGGCATATCCGCAATCGCAATATGCGCCATCACTCCGTCACGCACCTGATGCACAAGGCGCTTCGTGATGTTCTGGGCACGCATGTACAGCAGAAAGGCTCACTGGTCGATGCTGACAAAACGCGCTTTGACTTCGCGCATAACGCACCGATGACAGCCGCTGAAATTGCCCGTGTGGAAAGTATCGTGAATGCCGAAATTCTCGACAACGCAGCCACGCAGGCGCGTGTGATGGATCTCGAATCAGCTCAAAAAACCGGCGCCATGATGTTGTTCGGCGAAAAGTACGGCGATGAAGTTCGCGTGCTCGAAATTGGCTCGTCGAAAGAGCTTTGCGGTGGCACGCACGTGACACGTACAGGCGACATCGGCCTCTTCAAAATCATTTCTGAAGGTGGCGTGGCTGCGGGTGTGCGGCGCGTTGAAGCGGTTGCCGGTTCAGTTGCGTTTGATTACGTGCAGTCGCTGGATCGTCGGCTTTCGCATGCCGCAGATTTGCTGAAATCGCAACCTGCCGATGTGGAGAGCAAAATTTCGGCATTGCTTGAGAACGTCAAAGCGCTTGAAAAACAGCTTGGTGCGATGAAGTCAAAGCTGGCCGCGTCACAGGGCGATGAGTTGATGGCGCAAGCGGTGGACATCAATGGCGTAAAAGTACTGGCGATCAAACTTGAAGGCACCGACGCCAAAACACTGCGCGAGACAATGGATCAACTCAAGAATAAATTGAAATCAGCCGTGATTGTGCTCGCGGTTGCCGATGGCGACAAGGTCAGCCTTGCGGCGGGCGTGACGAATGATTTGATTGCGAAATACAAAGCCGGCGAGTTGGTGAATCACGTGGCGCAACAGGTTGGTGGCAAGGGCGGTGGCAAGCCAGACATGGCGATGGCCGGTGGCACGAATGCGGCGGCGTTGCCGGAGGCACTGGCTAGTGTTAGGGATTGGGTGGCGGCGAAGTAGTTTGTTTTGAGTGCGTAAAACTTGTTGTTGAAACTGTAAACCATGTTCGAAATATTCAAACACTGCCCCCGTTGCGCCACTGAACTCATCGATCGCGAGACTGCGGATGACGGCGGCGTGCGCATGCGCCATGTCTGCCCGGCTGTCGACTGCGACTTTGTGCAATGGCAAAATCCCACACCCGCCGTCGGCGCACTGGTCGAACATAACGGTGAAATTATCCTTGCGCGCGGCGCGGGATGGCCTGAAGGCGCGTTTGCGTTGGTCACGGGTTATCTGGAAAAAAACGAAGACCCAAAGCTTGGTGTTGCGCGTGAAGTCAAGGAAGAGCTCAATCTCGATGTGGTCGCCACGACGCTGATCGGCAACTACATTTTCGAGCGCAAAAACGAGATCATGCTTTGCTATCACGTCGTCGCCATTGGCGAAGTCAAACTGAGCCCGGAACTGATCGATTATCGACGCTACAAGCCGCACGAATTGCGGCCTTGGCCGCGCGCGACCGGGTTCGCGGTGGCCGATTGGATGACCGCCCGCGGATTGGAAGTGAAATTCATCGACCGGCCTCCAATCGTTGTGACAAAAAATTGATATGGATACAAAAAAAGTAAAACCGGAAACCATTGCCGCGCAAGCGCTAGGCTGGATCGAAGAGACGACCAAAGCGGTGTCGCCGCCGATCCACATGAGCACCACCTACATTCGCGACGAAGACAATCAGTACCGCAACGGTCGCGTCTATGCGCGTGACCATAACCCGAGCTTTGACCAAGCCGAGGCGGTGCTTTGTGCGCTTGAACACGGTGCG
>JANOQY010000494.1:0-1893 GCA_031414995.1 Betaproteobacteria bacterium | reverse complement strand
GGCCGGGATTGAAAGCGTGCCGACGTTGAATAACATCTCGATGATGGATGTGGATTTTGTGCCACCGCACCTGATCGTCATTGGCGGCAGCTATATCGGGCTTGAGTTTGCGCAAATGTATCGGCGCTTTGGGGCTGAGGTCACGGTCTGCGAAATGGGGCCGCGACTGATTGGCCGCGAAGACGAGGATGTCTCGGATGAAGTTCGCGCCATTCTGGAACGCGAAGGCATCACGGTACGCACCGGCGCAACATGCTTGAGCTTGGAGCGGCAGGCTAACGGTAACGGCATCGCTGTCGGTGTGACGTGCGACAGCGGCGCGCCGAAAATCGAAGGCTCACATTTACTGCTTGCGACGGGACGCACGCCAAATACCGGCGAACTTGGTCTTGATCGTGCTGGCGTCAATACCGACACACGCGGATTTATTACCGTCAACGATCAATTGGAAACAAATGTGCCGGGTGTTTTTGCGCTGGGTGATGTGAATGGTCGCGGTGCGTTTACGCACACGTCATGGAACGACTATGAAATTGTCGCTGCGAATATGTTCGACGGCGATACGCGGCGTGTTAGTGACCGCGTCCCGACATACGCGTTGTTCACTGATCCGCCGCTGGGCCGTGTTGGGATGAGTTTCAATGAGGCCCGCGCAACCGGTCGACCGCTGCTTGGCGCCAAGATGCCGATGAGCCGCGTTGGGCGCGCACGCGAGGCGGGCGAAACACAGGGCTTTATGAAAGTCGTCGTCGATGCCGAAACCAAACGCATCCTTGGTGCTGCACTACTCGGCATGTCCGGCGACGAAGTGGTGCAGGCAATTCTTGAAGTGATGGTTGCCGATAAGCCACATACGCAGATTAATCGGGGAATGCATATTCATCCGACCGTGACGGAGCTGTTGCCGACGTTGCTGGAAGGGTTGAAGCCGCTTGAATGACGGCATTTGAATTTTGAACGAGCTGATTTTTGTATAATAGAAAGCTGATTTTGCATCGCCGCACTTGCCCTAAGCATTTCCCCTAAAAACGTTCACCCTTCCGGAGTTCCCCTATGAAAACCCCCATGCGCGTCGCTGTGACCGGTGCTGCAGGCCAGATTGGCTATAGCCTTTTGTTTCGTATTGCTTCCGGCGAAATGCTCGGCAAGGATCAACCGGTCATCCTGCAATTGCTGGATATCGCCGATGAGAAAGCGCAAAAAGCTCTGAAGGGCGTGATGATGGAGCTCGATGACTGCGCGTTTCCGCTACTCGCAGGCATGAGCGCACATTCGGACCCGATGACGGCGTTCAAGGATATTGACGTGGCCTTGCTGGTCGGCGCACGTCCACGCGGGCCGGGCATGGAGCGCAAAGATCTGCTCGAAGCCAATGGCGCCATTTTTACCGTACAGGGCAGGGCGCTTGATGCTGTCGCCTCACGCGGCGTGAAGGTGCTAGTGGTGGGCAATCCTGCTAACACCAATGCTTACATTGCGATGAAATCCGCACCCGGCCTGCCGCGTGAAAATTTCACCGCAATGTTGCGACTGGATCACAACCGCGCACTCTCGCAGCTCGCCTCCAAAACCGGCAAGCCGGTGGAGTTGATCGAGAAATTGGTCGTCTGGGGCAATCATTCCCCAACGATGTATCCGGACTATCGCTTTGCCACTATCGGTGGCGCGCCTGCGGCAGCGGTCGTGAACGATCAGGAGTGGTATCGCAATACATTTATCCCCACCGTCGGCAAGCGTGGTGCCGCGATCATCGAGGCGCGCGGTTTGTCCAGCGCTGCATCAGCCGCAAATGCTGCGATTGATCACATTCACGACTGGGTGCTGGGTACCAAGGGCAAATGGGTCACGATGGGCGTGCCGTCCGATGGCAGCTACGGCATTCCGGATGGCGTG
>JANOQY010000493.1:0-1848 GCA_031414995.1 Betaproteobacteria bacterium | reverse complement strand
AGACAATCAGTACCGCAACGGTCGCGTCTATGCGCGTGACCATAACCCGAGCTTTGACCAAGCCGAGGCGGTGCTTTGTGCGCTTGAACACGGTGCGCAAGCGGCGCTATTTGCGTCGGGCATGGCGGCAGCGACGGCGGTATTTCAAGCGTTAAAGCCGGGCGACCATGTCATCGCGCCGAAGGTGATGTATTGGTCGTTGCGCAATTGGCTGATGAATTTTGCGACGCAGTGGGGCTTGGTGGTCGAATTTATCGACGTACACGATCACGACCAATTGCAACGCGCATTGCAACCAGGCAAAACGCGATTGGTCTGGGTTGAAACACCGGCCAATCCGCTCTGGACCATCACCGATATTGTCGCCACCGCCGAAATTGCTCACAAGGCTGGCGCGTTGCTGGCGGTGGATTCCACCACGGCGTCGCCTGTACTCACGCGCCCGTTGACGCTCGGCGCTGACATCGTCATGCATTCGGCCACCAAATATCTCAACGGGCACTCCGACCTGATTGCCGGTGCATTGATTACACGCGAAAACTCAGAATACTGGACGCGCGTAAAGATGGTTCGCGCACAAATCGGCGGCACGATGGGATCGATGGAGGCGTGGCTGCTGCTGCGTGGCATGCGCACCCTGTTTCTGCGGGTGAACGCCGCTTGTTTGTCAGCGCAACGCATCGCGGAACACTTTCAGGGGCACGCGCAAATTGCAGAAGTTTTGTACCCGGGGCTTGCCAGCTTTGCCGGACACGCGGTGGCCGCAAAACAAATGCAGGGTGGCTTTGGCGGCATGCTGTCGATTCGCGTCAAGGCTGGTGAAGCGGCAGCGATTGCGACTGCCGCCAATGTCGCGCTATGGAAACGCGCCACCTCGTTGGGTGGTGTGGAGAGCCTTATTGAGCATCGCGCCAGCGTCGAAGGCGCAGGCACACCCGTGCCGTTCGATCTGTTGCGTTTATCGGTGGGCATTGAAAATGCCGATGACTTGATCGCTGATCTTGAACAAGCATTGAAGCGAGCAGCAAAACGGTTAGGTGCGGCGTGAACGCACACGAAAAAATTCGCAGCTACTTGTTTACCGCAGGGCTGGACGCACTGGCAGACCACGTGCCGGTGATCGAGAAAGCGATTCACGATTTCATCGCGCAGTTGGGCACGCCGATGGACGTATCAAACGACGCGCTTTATCGTTATGAGGTGCCGTTAACATCGGAAGATGGCACGTGCTCGTTGATCGATGAAATGAACCCGGTCGCCTACGATCTATCGCGCATCCTCGGCGGTGAATCCGATGCCAATACCCGCAAGTTGAAGTTGCTGAACATCATGGTCACCCGCGCCACGATGGTCACAGGTGCTGACTGGGTTGGGATCTACCAGCGCCGCTTGAATCCTGTCGGCAATTCCGTTTTGGTAAAGCTCGCCTATCGCGGCCGCCCGAGCCGCGCTGAATTTCCGCTGAATGCAGAATTCGCCAAAGGCAGCACCAATAGCGCGGTAGGTTTATCGGGTCAGGCAAAACTGATTGATGATGTCGCGGCTTACACAGCCGAAGGCGGTGGCTTCTACGTTTGCGATGACGCCGTGCAGTCGGAAATCTGCGTGCCGATTTTTGACGCAGCCGACGGCAAAGTCATTGGCATCATCGATGCGGAAGCGTCGCCGAAAGCGTTTTTCAACGCCGACCGGCAGGCCGCGATTGTAGCGATGGCGTTGGTGGTGATGGCGTTGTTGCCTTAGCGGTGCTGCCAATGGCGCAGTACGGAGATTCTCGAAACCCCGTTCCCGTTCGTCCCCCACCTCAAGCATAGCGGGGTAGGCGCTGAGCACGTCAGAGGGTTGATC
>JANOQY010000492.1:0-3320 GCA_031414995.1 Betaproteobacteria bacterium | reverse complement strand
GCTTATGTGCCGGTCGATTTCAATTCGCCGGGACAAAGATTGAAATCTATTCTCACCGCCACTGATGCGACGGTGGTGATTGTCGATGACCAAAGCAAAATAGTGTTTGAGGAACTGGTGCCCGCTGGTGAGCGCCCGGTTTTACTCAACATCAGCCAATTCAAACCGGTGAATGTGGCACCGGTGCCGGCACAGAATTTATCCATCGACATTGCCTACGTGCTCTTCACCTCAGGCTCTACCGGTGTGCCCAAGGGCGTAATGATTCCGCACAAGGCGATCATCGACTACATCGAGTGGTGCGTGGAAACTTACGCGCTGACGGATAAAGATGTCGTTGCCAATCATGCCCCGCTTTACTTCGATAATTCCACCTTCGATCTTTACTGCGCGTTTAAAACCGGCGCGACGCTGCATCTGGTGCATGAAGAATTAAACGCAGTATTGCCGCGACTGGTGAATTGGCTGTCAACGCGCGAGATCACCACCTTCTTTTGCGTGCCCTCGGTGCTGACAATGCTGTTGCGCTCGCGCCGTCTGAAGCCAGACAGTTTCCCCAAGATGCGGCATCTCATCGCCGCCGGCGAAGTATTGCCGCGCGATATTCTGGCCGACTGGATGGCGTTGTATCCGCACATCCAGTTTACGAACATGTACGGCCCCACGGAAATCACCGTTGATTGCAGTTATCACATCCAGCATGAAAAGCCGGGCCGGGACATGCTCTCGATTCCAATTGGAAAAGCGCGCACCAATATGGAATTATTCGTCCGCACCCCTAGTGGTGAGCTTAGTCAGTCCATTGGTGCTGAGGGCGAATTGCTGGTGCGCGGAACGTCGGTGGCCTATGGCTATCTGGGGGACGTGGAGCGGACGCAGAAAGTGTTTATCCAGAATCCTTTGAACAGGTTTTTTCACGATCCGCTCTATTGCACGGGTGACTTGGTGCGCATCGACGAAAACGCCGATTTCCTGTTTCTGGGCCGCGCCGATGATCAGATCAAGTTCTTAGGCTATCGCATCGAGCTGGGTGAAATTGAAGCGTCGCTCGTTGGCATCGACGGCGTTCACGAAGGTGTGGTGGTATTTAACAACAGCGCAAACGAATCCGAACGCGAGCTTGGCGCGCTGTTGAGTCTGGATGAGGGTTTTGACCTGGATGCTTTGCGCCAAGCGCTGCAAAAACGGCTACCCGCCTATATGGTGCCTACCCGCTTCAAAGTCATTGCTGATGATTTCCCCCGCACGCCGAACGGCAAATATGATCGCAAGCAGACGCTGAAAAAAGTGTTTGGCGATTAACGCCTATCGTAGCTCAATCCACATACCGCACCGTCACCACTGGACTTCCGCCAGTCAGCTCGGCATGCAGTATTGAATATTCCGGCACTTCCACCCAGGTCGATGTATCGCGGGTCAGCGGCTCGGAGGCCACAATGATCGAGTCTGCATTTTCAGCGCCACCGCTCATACGCCACTCCTGATTGCCGAGGCCATCGTCGTGCATGCCGTAATCGCGGCCCAGCGTGTACCAAAGACTCAGGTAATTAAGGTTGGCCTCGTGCACACGCGCCGGGTCGTCGGTCGCGTAGCAGCCGAAATCGAAACAATAACGGACAGCGGCGAGCTGTGTGCCGTCCGCGATAAACAGATTTACCGATGACGAATGTGCAATGCCAAGTTGCGCACGCACCGCACGAAGAATCGTGATGGCGCGTTCAATGGCGGCCAAAAGCTCCTCACGCGTGGCGTGGCGCGTGGGATCAGGTAGTGCCGAAACAATCAGCGCGTAGATCCATTCGCTATCGGTAGTGCCGCGAATTTCAGTAAGAAATTCCGGACGCACGAACGGCACCAGTAATGGCTTCAACTCCGACATACGCGCCAGATCGCCGTTATGTGCCAGCGACAGCGGCACGCCGGGGAACTGAAAAGGATGCACGTTTTGCAGCGAAATATCGACTGTCGTGCTGTAAGCCACACCACGCACATGCCCCAGCACACATGAGGCGCGCACTTTTTCGGCCATGTTTTTCAGGTTGCGATCAAACACCGGCAACGCTGGTGAGCCGTACATGAAAGGTGCCGTTGGCGAATGCGAGCCCGGATCCCACGCGCGCAAGCCAAACCCGGCAAGGTTCAGCAGATGCAACATCTTCGGCATATAGCTCTGCCGCACCAGCGCGGAATCGGGCTGATAGAGCAAGTGGTCCAGCAGCACTGGCTGACCTAGATAAAGAAGGGCGCGGCACATGGTTTGATTACAGAAGATTATGAAGCACAATGAACGCTGTAAACTCTACTGCATGCATTCCTCTTTTCAGCGATGAACGCAAACGACACCCACAACGATTGTCCTGACAGCGGACTTGTGGCCTTCTGTGCCACCGGTATTTGTTGTGGGCTCGATAAATCAGACGCGGCACAATTGCTGGCGATGGCGCAGCCCGTCTCCTTCGTGTCGGGTAGTCGTATGGTGCGACATGGCGAGCCATCACGCGGCGCGTACGTGATTCGCAAAGGCCGCATCGAGGCACGCCTCACCTTGCCTGGCGGCGGCGAAAAAACAGTTGTGGAATTGGCTGATGGCAGCATGTTTGGCGAAATGTCGCTGCTCGACAATGGGCAATCCATCGCCAGCGTTTTTGCCGTGACCGATGTCGATGGGTGGTTCATCGAGCGCAATTTATTCCGCGCACTTATCGCTGGCAGGAACCCCGCCGCGCTTGCCATTCAACGCACCATCACATCAGGATTGGTCGCGCGGCTGGGCATCATGAATGGGGAGCTGCAAAAGCAAATCGCCCCCGAAGACCGATTGGTGACTGCGCCAGCGCCTGAGGGTGACCCGTTGGCTGATACGCCGCGCACAACAAGCGGCCATTTTGATTACCGGCGTTTCTTGTCACTCCTGCCTTTTTTTGCCGGATTTACCGATGACGAAATCGATTGCGTTATCGCATCAGCAAAAATACTCGACGTGTCACGCGGTCAATGGTTATTTGCAGCGGGGCAGCCTGCGGACGCATGCTATCTGGTGGTTCGCGGTGCGGTCGAGGCCAATATCTACATTGAAGACTGTGTACGCCGCCTAGCCGTACTTGGCCCCGGTTCGCTGGTCGGCTACATGGGCATTTTGTCCGACTCGCCACACAACGCAAATGCGGTGGCACGAGAAAACTCGTTACTGCTGGAGTTTCCAGCGGCGGCATTCATGACGCTTTACAAAGGGTCGTCCGGTGCCGAAGTAAAAATGCAGCACGCGATCCAGTGCAATTTGCTGCAATCGCTTTCGCGCAGTTACTCACAGATGTCGAGGC
>JANOQY010000491.1:0-2311 GCA_031414995.1 Betaproteobacteria bacterium | reverse complement strand
CATCAATTCCAGCGGGCAGGATGTGCGCGCCTTGGCTGGACGGGTACCGAGCCTGAACATCGAATCTTCCTTCGGTCGCGCGTTCCCCCGTTTTTACCTGCGCGGCTACGGCAATACCGATTTCCGTCTCAATGCTTCGCAGCCGGTTTCGCTGGTATACGACGATGTGGTGCAGGAAAACCCGATCCTCAAGGGCTTCCCGATGTTCGATCTTGATCAGATCGAAGTGTTGCGCGGCCCGCAGGGCACGCTGTTCGGTCGCAATTCCCCGGCGGGCGTGGTGAAGTTTGATTCCGTCAAACCACGGCAGCAGCAGGAGGCCTACATCAATCTCTCCGCCGCGACGTACAAAACTACTGCACTCGAAGGTGCGGTAAACGTGCCAATCAACAAGGATTGGGCGATGCGCTTTTCAGTTCAGGCGCAGCACCGCGATGACTGGGTGACCAACACCCGTCCAGGCCCGACCAGGGAATTTGAAGGTTATGACGACAATGCCGCCCGTTTACAATTTTTGTACGAGCCGGGCAAAGATTTCAGTGCATTATTTAATGTTCATGCCCGCGACCTCAAAGGCAGCGCGCGGCTGTTCCGCGCCAATATCATCAAGGCTGGCACCAACGAACTCGTTGATGGATTCGACCTGAAAAAAGTTTCCTTCGACGGCAAAAACGAATCGAAGCTGAAAACTGAAGGCGGCAGCGTGCGCCTGCGCTGGGCGCTGAACGATTTCACCCTGCACTCGATCACCGGCTATGAATCGCTGGACACGTTCAATCGTGGCGACATCGACGGCGGTTTTGGCAACCAGTTCGCGCCGCCTTCGGGCCCGGGCTTCATCCCGTTCTCATCCGAGAGCGCTGACGGTATCCCGAAGCACTCGCAATTCACGCAGGAACTGCGTCTGGAATCGAACACCAAGGGGCCGGTGAAATGGCAAGGTGGGCTGTATTATTTCAAAGAAGACTACAAAGTCGAAAGCTTTAGCTATGACTCCCCCGCGAACAACGCGCAAGACGGTTTCCAACGCGTTAGCCAGAAGAACGATGCCGTCGCCGTGTTCTCGGCGCTCGACTTTGCCGTCAGCCCGGCACTGAACCTGCGCGGCGGTATTCGCTATACCCGCGACAAGAAAGATTTCAATGTTGAGGCTTACACCAACAGCGGCTTCGTACCATGCGTACTGTTAGGCAAATGCACGCTGCCCCAGCTCCGATCACAAGGCCCGGTAAGCGCTTCGCCGAGCGATAACAAATTCAGTTGGGATTTCAGCGGCACATATTCGCTGGATCGCGATGTGAAATTGTATGCGCGTATCGCCAACGGTTTCCGCGCAGCAAGCGTACAGGGTGCCGGTGCGTTCAACGGTCAGTCGGTCGCCAAACCTGAAACCAATACGGCTTTCGAAGCGGGCGTGAAAGCGGATCTGTTTGATCGCAAGGCTCGCCTGAGCTTTGGCGTATTCAAATATGAAGTGAAAGATCAGCAACTGACGGCGGTGGGCGGTGCAGCCAACGCCAACATCCTCCTCAATGCCAAAAAGACCGAAGGTCAGGGTTTCGAGCTGGATTTTCAAGCGTATCTGACCAACAATTTGCTGGCAACCGTTGGCGCAAGCTATAACGACACGAAGATCAAAGACGCCAACTTAGCGGTTGCAGTTTGCGCGGCATGTAAAGTCACCGACCGGCTCACTTCTGGCGGACTGGCATTGATCGACGGCAACGCGCTACCGCAGGCGCCCAAGCAAACCGCGAACTTCACGCTGCGTTACAGCATCCCCACCAAGGACGGTGAGTGGTACGCGTATACCGATTGGGTTTATCGCAGCAAGGTAAATTTTTTCCTGTACGAATCGGTTGAGTTCACCGGCAAATCGCTCACCGAAGGTGGCCTGCGCCTGGGTTACATCTGGGGCAATGGTAATTATGAAGTAGCGGTATTCGGTCGCAACATCAACGATCAGGTTCGTGTGACCGGCGGTATCGACTTCAACAATCTGACGGGCTTCATCAACGATCCGCGTACCTATGGCGCGCAGTTCAAGGCGAAGTTCTGATTTGACGTTATTGCGCTTGTTGCTGAGCGCGCATGAGTAAAAAAACGGGCCACGCTAATAGAAATTAGCGTGGCCTTTTTTTGGTAGCTGCTTGTAGGATGCGTCGATTATTTATTGACCCACGCGACAATCACACCCAGAACAAGCATGCCCATCGAGTCAAACACAATTTGCTGCGCGACGAGGTCAGACGGCACTGGCTGCACAGCAAAATAGATCAGGAACACAGGAATCGTCGATACGACCGCGATT
>JANOQY010000490.1:0-9900 GCA_031414995.1 Betaproteobacteria bacterium | reverse complement strand
TCTTCCACACTCATGTCGCGAAAGATCATGCGGCCCTCGGGAATCAGCGCGAGGCCGTGGCAGGCTCGGTCCCAAGTTGGCTGGCTCAGGATCGACACACCTTCATCCAAAATGTCGCCCTGCGTTGCAGTGGTCAATCCGACGATGGCGCGCAACAGAGTGGATTTGCCTGCGCCGTTCGGACCGATGATGGCGGTCAATTTGCCGGGCGCGATTTCGAGTGAAATATCCCACAGAACATTAATGGCACCGTACCCTGCGCGAATATTTTTCACCTCAAGCATGGTCGGCACCCGTATAGCTTTTGATCACGGCAGGATCGCGAAATACCTCGTCGGGCCTACCGTCTGCTATCAGTTCGCCAAAATTCAACACAGCAACGCGTTTGCACAGATTACTGATGGTCTCGATGTCGTGTTCGATGATGAGTATGCCGACGCCGAACTTGGTGTGCATGTCTTTGAGCATCTGCATGAAGCGGCGCTTGCCGGCCGTCTCCAATCCGGCCAGCACTTCGTCGAGCAATAGCAGTTTTGGATTGGTGGCCAGGGCCTTTCCGACCTCTAGCGCTTTCAGTTCGCTCAACGCCAGTTCAGTGGTTGCGTCGCGTTCGGCCTTTTCAGTGAGGCCGACAAACGCCAGAATTTCCGTGAGGCGGGATTCATTTACGGAGCCCGTGCCAAAGCGCTGCGCAACCAGCAGGTTTTCGCGCACCGTCAATCGGCTTAACGGTTGCGGCACCTGAAACGTTCGGCCGAGTCCCAGCCGTGCGCGGCGATAGACTGGCGCTTTCAAAACGTCGACTGAATTGAAGAGGATGCGGCCATCGCTCGGCCGCGCCAGGCCGGAAATGGCGTTGAACAATGTCGTCTTTCCCGCGCCATTCGGGCCGACGAGCCCCGTCACTTCATCGGTTGCAATCGAGAGCGTCAGACCGTTGACCGCCGTCACGCCGCCAAAGCGAACCGTCACGTTATCAAGCTGCAGCATGGCGCGATCGTTTGAATTTTTCGACGATCCATGGCAGCAAGCCGGTCGGACTGAACAGCACCATCCCCGCCAATAATGCACCGAGCATAATCTGGTGGCCGGACGGGATGTAGGATTTGAAGACGAGCTGATCGATGAGATAGACAAATACGGCACCGATCACCGGGCCGAGAATCGTCCGGTAGCCGCCGAAAATTGCGGCGACGATGGGTATCGTGCTCCACAAGCCGCTGAAGCCGTAATCGGGCTCAAGGAAATTGATGTAGTGCGCATTGAATGCGCCCACGACCCCGGTCATGAATGCGGAGACGAACAGCATCATCGCTTTCAGGAGGGTGCTGTTCACGCCGACAATGCGTGTCGCGTCCTCGCTGTCGTGCATTGCGCGTAGGGCAGTGCCGTAGTGACTGGCGCGAATGCGTTCGTAAATCAGCGCGAAGATGAGCACGATGGTGACGATCACCAGATAGTTACCGACCTTGCTGCCGAAATCGAATCCTGCAACCTCGGGCAGTCGCGGGATGCTCGATAGTCCGCCCGAGCCGCCGGTCATGCTCTTCCATTCGGTAGCCAGGATGCGGAAAATCTGCGCGTATGCGAGGATCGCGAGCGCGAAGTACGGACCTTTCAATCTCAGCGTCGGCAACATCACAATCGAGGCCACTGCAGCACCAACGCCACCGAGCAGCATTGCCATGAATACCGGTACGCCAAGGTTCATCGATAGCAGCGCCGATACGTACGAGCCAACGCCGAAAAACGCAGCGTGGCCGAAGCTCACCATGCCACCGAGATTGCCGAGCAACGCCCACGCCAGTGCGACGCCACCGATGGCAATCGACGCAACCAGCAGGCTCATGACGTAAAGATTCGAGCCGAGCAAGAGCGGAATAGCGATATACATCGCCGCCAATGCCAGCAAGATTGCACCGCTGCGTGGGTTTATCACAGTCTCGTCATCGCGCTAGCCTCTACGCGCGACCGTACCGAACAAACCATTCGGCATGACAAACAACACAAGCAAAAATAAACCCATGCCGGCGATCTCCTGCAATGCGGAACTGAGTAGCGTAACCGTGAGCGCCTCTACTACGCCGAGCAGCAACGCACCAGCCAGCACACCAGGAATCGACCCCACGCCGGCCAGCACCGTAATGATGAATGCCTTGACAGTGAGCGCGTGGCCCAGCGGCGGCTGGATCACGCCGTAGCTGTAAAGCGCGACCCCGGCAAAAGCGGCGAGGATTCCCGCGACGACAAACGAAACGATTTCGGTCGTGCGCGGATTGATGCCCATCAGCTTGGCCGCATCGCGATTGCTGGCCACTGCCCTTACTGCTCGGCCATACCAGCTCTTCGAAAGCCACCACCAGAGCAGGCCCATCAAAATCAGGCTCAGTACAAAAAATCCGAGTTCGCTGCGCATGCTGTAGAACGGTCCGATTACCACCGCATCCTGCAACCACACCGATTTGGTGGAACGGATATCGGCTTTCCAGATCAGCAAGATGGCGTTGGTCAGCATCACGCCAATGCCATAGGTAAGGATGAGTGAATTGAGCTCGCGATCTTTCTGGATGCGGTCGACCAGGAAATACACCAGCACCGCTGAAATGCAGACGACGAGCAGCGCCGCAGGAATCGCGACGATGGGGCTTAGTTCAAACGCAGACTCGACTGTATAGGCGACATAGGCTGCCAGCAACACCAGTTCGCCATGCGCCAGATTGATTACTTTCATCGTGCCGAACACAAGCGCCAGTCCAAGTGCGATGAGCGCGTACGAGCCGCCCTGCAGCAAGCCTGAATAGATTGCCTGGAGGATGAGATCGATCAAAGGCTAACCCGGCGAATGCAGAGGCGCGGGTAACTCACCAAGGGAGTGCCGGAAAACTCATCTTTCCTGTGGCACTGTCTTTAGGCCAAACCACAGCCACCTTGCCGCTTTGATGTTGCCCCATGCGATGGCTAAAAAACGGATTGTCGCCCTTGTCATCAAACTTGACACGGCCGATCAGTGTCTCCTTATCTGCCTTGCGAATCTCCGCCGGCAGTCCACCTGTTTTCAATGTGCCCGCGTCAGCCGCGCGCGCAATCGCTTCAAACAGCAGCATCGATTGCACATAGCCAAATTGCCCCAGGTAATCAGGTTCTTTATTGAAAAGCTTTTTGTACGTCTCGGCAAACTCTTTACCCTCCGGCGTTTTGAATTCGGCGGGGTAAGGCAGCAATGCAGTGCCATAAACGTTCGGCATCAGGTCAGGAAAATCGGACGCCATCTTCGCCGTTGCCAACGACCACACGCCGACCATCGCCTTGATATCAGGTTTCAACACTTTCGCTGCACGGATGATACCGACGTAGTCATTTTCATAACCAACCATCGCGATGATTTCCGACTTGTCCTGCAATTTCACCTTGTTGACAATGGGCTTGAAGTCTGTGATCGCGGGATCGAAAGAATGGATGACGACCTTGACACCCTTGGCTTTCAGGATTTTCTCGACATCTTTGGCAAGATCGGCTGGCGCTTCCTTGGTCGAGGTCAGGATCGAAACTGATTTGGCATTCATGTCCGCAAGTAAGCCAACCATCGCAGTCGAATAGCCGGCAGTGTTATTGATGCGAAAGAATGTCTTGTAGCCGCGTTGCGTCAGATTGTCATCGACGCCGCCTGACGTCATGTAAACAAGGTTGGCTTTGTTGGCCGCATCTGAGGCAGGTCCGATATTGTTTGACCCATAACCACCGGTCAATGCGACGACACCTTGCGACGCCAACTTTTCAACAGCAGCAACTGCTTTTGCTGGAGAGCTTTCATCATCAACGGTGACGATCTTGATTTTGTGTTTACCATTGCGCCGATTGAATACGTCGGCGGCAACCTCAATGCCCTCCTTCATGCCTGTGCCCACGCGCGCGAGCGTGCCGGTCAACGGCACTTCGCTGCCGACAAGGAACTCCTCTGAATATGCGGGCATGACACCGATCGTAGTCGCCAAGACGACGACAACGGAAAGAACATTGCGAATATTTTTCATAGTCTCCTCCAGTATTTTTGATGAGTCTTTTATGGTGCGATTCTGATCAGAACGACGGCTTCTGTGCAATTTCCTTCAATATCTTCTTCAATATTTTGCCGGTCGCGGCGGCAGGTAATGCCGACATGATGATGATTTCGCATGGCCGCTTATAAGGCGAAAGCCGCACTGCCGCAAACGCACCAATCTCGTGGCTTTTCGCCACTTGCCCCGGTATTAACTCTACGAAAGCAACGACCTCTTCATTGTCGACAACAGTTCTGCCCACCACCGCCGACTGGGATACCGCCGGGTGACTGTTCAGCACGGCCTCGACCTCTACAGGATACACGTTGAAGCCCGAGCGAATAATGAGCTCCTTGGTGCGACCGACGATGAACAAGGCACCATCAGGATCGATCCTCGCGATGTCGCCTGTATTGAGCCAACCATCATTAATGACCTTTGCAGTAGCCTCTGGGTCACGGTAATAACCCTTCATCACATTCGGACCACTCACCCAAAGTTCGCCCGGCTCACCAACGGCAACGTCACGGCCCTGGCCATCTACTGTTCGCACGCTTACGCCGGGAATCACTTCGCCAACGGAACAGTCATTGCGGGGTCGCTCCTGTCGCGTCTGACTGACCGTGGGACTGCTCTCTGTCAGCCCGTACCCGTTGTGCAGTGTGAGGCCCAGCCGCGCCTCAGCGCGTGCCTTCAATGCGGGGTCCAACGGCGAGCCTCCCGCATACGTGAAATGCAAATTCGGCGCATTGAATCTTTCATCATCGGCAACGAGCTCGATGAGCTTGGCGTACATCGCAGGCACGCCCTGAAACACCGTGATGCCGTCAAACATCAGCGCTTTCGCAGCATCGACGGCGGAAAAGCGCGCTGCCAATTGCAGGCTTGCGCCGGCAGAAATCGTACCTAACGTTACGGATGCAAGCCCGTAGACATGCGAAATCGGCAAAACGCCGTACCCGCGATCCGATGGACGAAGACGCCTTAACTTTGCGGACACCGTCGCCACATGCAGCAGGTTGTGGTGCGTGAGCATCACGCCTTTTGGGTTACCGGTCGTGCCCGTGGTGTAGACGAGCGCGGCCACTTGTTCGCTACCCTCCTTGAACACGGGCTCCGGCTCACAGGCTTGGTTTAAATCACCAACAGAAATTTCGCCGAGGCTGTCCCACCGCTGGCGCGTCGCGGACAGGCGTTTTGCATGCATTTCCGCTTCGTGCGAAACGAGATGGGTAAAGAGCGACAGTCGTGCGCCGCTGTTTTCGATAATTGCTTCGATTTCGCGCGCCGTGAGCCGTGCGTTGATCAATATACTCCAAGCGTCCAGTTCCGCGACCGCGAATAGCAGTGCAACAACGACCATGCAATTCTCGTTAACGATGACAACCCGGTCGCCTGCTCGCACGCCAGCATGATCAAGACGATTTCTTGCATCGTCGATAGCAGCACCAAGTTGCTGATACGTCCACTCAGACTTGCCTTCTCGCAGCGCCAATGCATGCGGCGTTTCGCGTGCCCAGCGCCGCGGAATCTCCCAAATGCGCGCGGGCAGCGGCGACAAATCCGGATCGGGCGATGCCCCCAACGCCATCAGTGCTTCGCCGCTCTGATCATATTGCGTGCAATCACCAATTGCTGGATCTGTGTGGTGCCTTCATAGATGCGAAACAGCCGCACATCGCGATAGAAGCGCTCGATGGCGTAGTCAGACACATAACCGGCACCACCGTGAATTTGCACCGCCCGATCCGCCACGCGACCGCACATTTCGGAGGCGAAAAGCTTGCAACAGGATGCCTCGGTAGACACATCCTCTCCCGCGTCTCTGCGCTTTGCCGCGTCCAGGACCATGCAGCGCGCGGCATAAATTTCAGCCTTGCTGTCAGCCAGCATTGCCTGAATCAGCTGGAACTCCGCGATGGGCTTGCCAAACTGCTGGCGTTCCATTGCGTAACGCAGTGCGTCATTCAACATCCTCGTCGAGGCAGCCACACAAACCGCGGCGATATGCAAGCGCCCTTTGTCGAGCACGCGCATTGCTGTCTTGAAGCCGACCCCCTCCTTGCCGCCAATCAGGTTTGCTGCGGGCACACGACAGTTTTCAAAATTGACGTCGCAGGTGTGGGCGCCTTTCTGTCCCATCTTCACGTCCCATTTTCCCAGCGACAGCCCGGCCGTTCCGCGCTCAACGATAAAAGCGGAAATACCGCCGGCGCTTTTGTTGGCCGGATCAGTGCGCGCCATCACCGTGAAAATGTCAGCTTCAGGTGCATTGGTAATGTAGCGCTTGGTGCCATTGAGCACATAGTGATCACCGTCACGCACAGCGGAACAACTCAACGAGGCAGCATCAGACCCGGAACCGGGCTCAGTCAGCGCGAATGAACCGACCAGGTCACCTGCCGCAAGGCGCGGCAGGTAATACTGCTTCTGCGCCTCTGTGCCATCCATCAGAATGCCTTGCGAGCCGATGCCGTTGTTGGTACCGATAAGCGAGCGGAATGCAGGCGATGTCTGCCCGAGTTCGAACGCAACCATGACTTCTTCTTCCATCGTCAGGCCGAGGCCGCCGTATTGTTCGGGGATGGTAAAACCAAACAGCCCCAATGCCTTCATCTCTTCCACGATGTCATCGGGGATTTTGTCGTTTTCGGCGACCATGGACTCATTGGGCACGAGCCGTTCTTGAACGAAGCGTGATAGGCTGCTCAGCAACACGTTTAATGTTTCCTGATCCCGAATCATCGATCTCTCCACCTTGATTTTGGGGCGCTGGTCTAAGTTGCTTCGCTAGCCGCGCTCTCTGCCTTTATCATACCGCATGATGCTCTTTTGACATCCAATGCCAACTCGCAGGACAGCGAATCCTATGCCAGTCACTCTCAGCCAGCACGATGAAATCGCACTGATATCCATCAATAACCCGCCCGTGAATGCCATCAGTCAGGCGGTTCGCGCGGGACTGTACGACAGCGTCATCGCAGCCATAGCCGATTCGAGCGTGCGTGCCATCGTTATTGCCTGCGAAGGCAAGACGTTTATTGCCGGGGCGGACGTACGCGAATTCAATCGCCCTCCTTTGCCACCGCATCTGGGCGATGTCATTGCGTTGATTGAGGATTCGCCGAAGCCCGTTATTGCGGCCATTCATGGCACGGCGTTGGGTGGCGGGTTTGAGGTCGCGCTGGGCTGCCATTATCGAATCGCCACGTCATCGGCCAAGGTCGGATTGCCTGAAGTGACACTGGGCTTGTTACCAGGTGCCGGCGGAACGCAGCGCCTACCGCGCCTGATAGGCGTGAAGGCGGCACTTGGCATGATCACCAGCGGTAAGCCGATCAGTGCGCCAAAGGCGCGCGAGTTGGGAGCAATTAATGAGATCGCAGTTGGTGAGCTTGTGGAATCTGCGCTGAGCTATGCAAAACGAATCCTCGTCCAAGGTCTCGAAATTCGCCGTACCGGCACGTTGGCTGTTAGTGGCGAATCGGCAATTTCATTTGATGAGCTTGAACGTGAGGCCGCGAAGAAGCATCGCGGCCTGATTGCGCCGGTTCAATGCGTCAAAGCGGTTCGCGGCTGTGCAGAACTTACCTTTGAAGATGGGCTGAAACGCGAGCGTGAATTATTTCTAGAATTGAAAGCCTCCTCCCAGTCCAGAGCGCTGCGCCACGCCTTCTTAGGTGAACGCGAAGTCGCAAAGATTACCGGCTTGCCGACTGACACAGCAACTCGCGATATTCACATTGCTGCTGTCATAGGCGCGGGCACGATGGGTGGCGGGATTGCCATGTGTTTTGCCAATGCGGGCATCCCGGTAACACTGCTGGACGCAAAACAGGATGCGCTGGATCGCGGCATGGCGATCATTCACAAAAACTATGCGACCACTGCTGCCAAAGGCGGACTCAGCACCGAGGAGATGGAACGCCGCATGTCCCTGATTACCGCATCACTGGATTTCGAGTCAATTCGAAATGCCGATTTGATTATTGAAGCGGTGTTCGAAGATATTGACGTCAAGAAGGCCACGTTCGAAAGAATCGACGCCATCGCAAAACCCAATGCCATCCTTGCAAGCAACACGTCGTATCTCGATATCAGCAAAATCGCGTCATTCACCACGCGCCCGCAGGATGTCGTGGGCATGCATTTTTTCAGCCCCGCGAATGTGATGAAACTGCTGGAAAACGTACGCACTCCTAAGACTGCACCCGACGTGCTCGCGACTGTGATGCAGGTAGGAAAGAAGCTCGGCAAGGTCGCTGTGTTGGTCGGCGGTGCCGACGGGTTTGTTGGCAATCGCATGCTGGCGCAGCGTTCGCGCGAGGTGCTGTTTCTGTTGGAAGAAGGCGCGCTACCCCAGCACGTGGACAAAGTGCTTTATGACTTTGGATTTGCAATGGGTCCGTTCGCAGTGAGCGACCTGGCGGGCCTTGACATCGGCTGGCGCAACCGCCAATCGCGCGCACATCTGCGCAAACCTGGCGTGCGTGACTGCAATCTGCTGGACAAAGTTTGCGAGTTGGGACGCTTCGGCCAGAAGACCAGCGCAGGCTGGTATCGCTACGAACCCGGCAGCCGCGTACCGCTACCTGATCCAGTGATTGAACGCTTGATTGTCGATCACTCGAAGGAGCATGGCATCGTTCGACGTCAGATCAGCGACCAGGAAATACTCGAGCGCTGCCTCTATTCCATGATCAATGAAGCCGCAAAAATACTCGACGAAGGTGTCGCTGCACGCGCCATCGATGTGGATATGGTGTGGTTGCACGGCTACGGCTTCCCACGGTATCGCGGCGGGCCGCTCTTTTATGCGGATGAGATCGGGGTCAAAAATGTACTGGACGTGATCCTCAAATATCGCGATCAGTTTGGCCCGGATTTCTGGACGCCGGCAGCGTTACTCATTGAAATGGCAGCTTCAGGGAAACCGTTCTACGACGTTTGAATTTTGCGGTCGCCAGACTTCGAATTGCCAGAAAACCAGCCCTCCGCCTGTTATTTCTGCAACCACTGACCGGCGGCGTCTCGATAAAACCAGCCTTGCGGCATGCGGCTGATCCAACGCTTGCCAAAGGTGATGCGCAGATCAGATTCCCACTCGGGACGACCATTGGCGCGGGCGATTTCCCGATACAGGGTCGACCGATCCTTGTTTTCTTCGATTAACAACGCATCAAGCGCCAACAGTGCCGCGACACCGATCCTAGTCGTATCGCGCAACGCAAGAATGCCGTCATGCGTTAAACCGACGTTGCCCGCTTCCAAATGCGGTTTGAGTGCCAAAAATCGATTGGCCATGCTCTTGTTGAGAGACGTGATTGCGGCTGAACTAATCTCAATGCCCGGCTCTGCCTGCGCCATGGCGGATGGCGAACGGCACAAAACAGCTAGCAGCGCAGACAACAGCATTGCCAGATAGATTGCCTTGACGCTGATGATCATTTGGCCTCTGGCGCAGCGAGTGCGGGCTTGGCCAATTCCGGCCAGATGTCGTCAATCAATTTGTCCGCGGCCTTTTCCGCGGATTTGGCAGGAAAGAACAAGGTAGAGGTACAGCCTGCCATCGCGGCGATGCATATGAGTGTGACCGAGGCGACAAGTACCTTTCTTGCTTTCATTTTTTCCTTCGATTGCGATTTGTTTGCTGACGACGTTTAAACGCGCCGATTCACGTTTGGATTACAGCGACCTAAGCAGGAAATACCCCGGTAGAAAGGTAGCGGTCACCCCGATCACAAACGATTTGCACGACCACGGCGTTCTCCAACTGCTGACCAACCCTGACCGCTGCCGCAAGCCCGCCACCAGAGGAAATACCGGCAAAGATGCCCTCTTCGCGGGCCATGCGCCGGGTCAT
>JANOQY010000489.1:0-2286 GCA_031414995.1 Betaproteobacteria bacterium | reverse complement strand
GAATAGAGAAAACGTTGCTTCAAATGTGCGTTGAAGTCGTCAATTAGCCGGGCTTCATGTAGTTATCGAAGTTCTTGATGTAGTTATCCATGTTCTCTTCAAGCATTGCCCGATATTGCGCGATGAAATTTTCGATGCGTGTGGATTTCTCATCGCGCATCTGTTCGCTGGACTGACAACCGGTCGCGCCGACCCACGCGTTGAATCGCGCTGCCGAGTACATCAGCGACGCGCTAACCTTTGCGCGCTCGACCGTGACGCAATGTTCGTTGGCCAAATCGATAAACGCATCCGCACGGTTGTAAAATTTGTCGTCAATGTCTTCAGCAATCATCAGTAATACCCCTTGTTTCGCTTTTTGTTCAGTTAAGGTCAATCTCATCCCGATTGTAAGTCAGCTTTTGGTTGATCGCCGCCAGAGAACAGTCGGTTTGTACCCGATCTGAATGTCATTTAAAATCTTGTCATAATCAAAACATGGTGCGCTGGTCGGTACCGATGTGTTTGTGCCAGTCAGGGTCAATCGGCACAGTCGTTTTAAAACTACAAGCGGGAAGCGTGCAGTTGAATTCACCTGTGTCCAGCGGCTCCATTCAGGCGATTCTTGATGAATCGCAGCTTCCTGCCGACGCGGCGACGCGGCGATTGAGGGAGCGCTATATTGCGGCACGCTTTCTTCAGTTTCCCGAGCCCGCACATGCGCTCAAGAATACATCGAACGTGATGCGTTGGGCGCGACAACTCCTGGATGATGAACAGCCGAATCTCGCCACGGAGTTGCTGCAACTGGCCCTCGAAGAATCTCGCTCGCAAAAACCGACATGGTTGTTTCTGATCGAGCTCGCGTATCTGAGCAATGATCCGGCGATGTTTGGCGAATTGAGCGATATGTTCAGGCAACGCTTCCCCGACGCTGACGCGCTGCCGGTCGTTGATGCCATGGGCAACAAGTTGTTACCGAGTGATCCCCGCTATTTGCATGCTGTGAATCCCGTAATACTGCCCGACTGGAGCACGCCCGAATCGGAGCTGCGCGATGAGCTTCGGCAAGGCAAACTCCATGCGGCGCTGGTAGACGCCATGGCGTTTCATCAGGCGCGCTAATGCAACCACTCCTTTCGCTTCGATATTGATATGGCAACCACCACTCCCACCGGGGCCAACCAAGCCGGACTTCAAGTTACCCGCTATCACTCGGGCATGGCCGATAAACACTCGGCACTTGAGCAAAGCATGGACAAGGGCAACGTAGTCGAATCCATGCAGGTGATTTCCCGCGCGTTGCGAGAGCTTGAGGAATTTTCCAGAGCTGATCGCGAGCGGTTTCTTCAGGGCGGGCTGGCGCAAACCAGCGGGGACCAGGCCGTGTGCGAGTGGATTGCTGCTAGATATGATCACCTCGCACGCATTGCCCGCGAAGTCGTTCCCTACCAACTCGCGCCGAACACCCCTGATGCGGTTCGTCTGGCGCCCGTCTGGGCGCTTGCGATGCTGCTGACAGGGCATGCGAGTAAATGGGGAAAGATCGCCGGATTGAGAACCGAACTCGCCATGCGCGGAAGGCTGCATAAATTGTTTGTGACGGCCATTAAGGTGGGTGTTGATGCTTGCATCCTCGACCTGATGGTTGATCGGCGAAGTATTGAGACGACCGTCGAAGCACTCTACGTTCGCGCTTTGCTGCTGGAACGGTTTGCGAGCGGCAATTTGCCACCGAGGCGGCTGGAAATCCTCGATAGCTGGCTGCTGGAATGGATGGGTGCGTTGTGGCTTAGTCGCGAGCCGATAAAGGTAGGGCCATCTTTGGCTGTAGATACGCGCAATGCCAATCTTGGCTTGACACGTTTTGTGCCCGGCGAGCGCGCAGATTTTTTTCTTGGGTTAAGACCGTTGCAACGGCAATTAGAGCGTGCGGTAAGGGATTTTCATCGCGGCGTTATTTTTCCAGGTTGGGGTATCGGACTGGTGCTGCGAATGGAAGAGCATGTGGCGGTGATTGAATTTCTGGAAAGGGAGTTTGCGATCATCGAAAGTGCAGGCGCACAGAAGAGCAAGCGTTTTACGATCGGGCGCAATTCAGAAGTCAGTGTTTTCTTCGGATTCAACGATATTTATTCACGCGCATTACAACGCCAATCTACGCTAGGCCCGAATAACGTCACACAAACCGGGATATTGAATGCACCCGGGGACGCGTTATCGGCGTCAGCGTCACGTCGCTCGGCGCTGAATGAAACGGGGGGTTTTGTTGCCCCCCGTGTCGGGTTGCAGCCGGTTCATCTGTTG
>JANOQY010000488.1:0-2949 GCA_031414995.1 Betaproteobacteria bacterium | reverse complement strand
TTAAGGAACGCTGGTATGGTTTTGACGACGCGCTTTACTGCGGCGCGCGGCTGTTGGAGATCGTCAGCAAGCATGCCGACGCGAACGCACCGCTGAAAGCCTTGCCAGATGCGGTGTCCACGCCAGAACTAAACTGGGCGCTCAAAGAAGGCGAGCCGCACGCGCTCGTTGAACAAATCCGCAAGTCTGGAAAATTTGAAGGTGCGACTGAAATTATCACCATCGACGGCGTGCGCGTGGAGTATCCCGATGGTTTTGGTTTGGCGCGTGCCTCCAACACCACTCCCGTTATCGTGCTGCGGTTTGAAGCCGAAACTGAAACCGCATTGAAACGGATTCAGGAGGATTTCCGGCGGGTGTTGACTGCCGCTAAATCGGATGTGCCGTTGCCGTATTGAGTCAGCTCAATCCAGCATAAACTCACGTAGATCTAGCATTTACGGGCAGCTTCAGGCATTTTGTGTCTGGTATGCCCGCCATTGCTTGTGTTTGTAAATTTCTATGCCCGAACATGCATTTGAAAACTCGTCAGGACGTCGGCTAGCTCGGTCAGAGTTTGCTTGGTTCTGCTTGCGTGTTGCGGCATATTTCGATATCAAAAAAATAGTCGCGACAACGCGGCCTGTTAGCCCGGATTTGGGAATAATTCAATCCGCGCCGATTTGGTTGTTGATGGTTTTCCGTAATGCAGTTCTGTCAAAATATCGCACTTAATTCTAAAACCTCAAAAACCGTTCATGACAAAACGAATTCTCGTCACCGGCGCGGCCGGCTTTATCGGTTCCACCCTCTCCCATAAGCTGCTCGCGCGCGGCGATTCGGTGGTGGGTATCGACAATCTGAACGACTACTACGATCCGACATTGAAAATGGCGCGGCTGGCGCGGCTGCAACCGCAAAGCGGGTTCAGTTTTCAAAAGCTTGATATTTGTGATCGTGCAGGGATGGAGGCATTATTTAAAAGCGAGCGTTTTGATGCCGTCATGCATCTGGCCGCGCAAGCCGGCGTCCGCTATTCACTCACCAATCCACAAGCCTATATTGATGCCAATCTGGTTGGTTTTACCAATATTCTTGAAGGTGCGCGTCATTCAAAGGTTGGCCATCTGGTATTCGCCTCCTCAAGCTCTGTATATGGATTGAATGAGCGACTGCCGTTAGCCGAAAGCGATAACGTTGATCATCCGGTTTCACTTTACGCCGCGACGAAAAAAGCCAATGAACTCATGGCGCACAGTTACGCGCACTTGTTCGGTTTGCCTTGCACGGGATTACGTTTTTTTACGGTATATGGCCCGTGGGGTCGCCCGGATATGGCGCTGTTTTTGTTTACCAAGGCCATCCTCAATGATGAGCCGATCAATGTGTTCAACCACGGCAAGATGATTCGCGATTTCACCTATGTGGACGACATCGTCGAGGGCGTGATGCGGGTGATTGATCGGCCAGCCGCTGCAGATCCAAAATGGTCGGGGGCTGCGCCGAATCCTGCCACCAGCAAAGCGCAATATCGGGTCTTCAATATCGGTAACAACAGCCCGGTGGAGTTGATGCGCTACATTCACGCGGTGGAAGACTGTCTGGGGAAAAAAGCCAAAATGAATATGTTGCCGATGCAACCCGGCGACGTTGCGGCGACAAATGCGGACGTATCGCGCCTACAGGAGTGGGTCGATTTTCGGCCACAGACCAAAGTGGAAGACGGCATCGCGCGGTTCGTGGAATGGTATCGGGCGTATTACAAAAACTGAGCAAAAACTGAGCAAAGCCTGAATAGAAGCAAAACACGCGGGACGAAATCAGGGAGAAAACATTGTCTGAGCAAATTATTGCCGTTGTCGGGTTGGGTTACGTGGGCCTGCCGCTCGCGGTTGAGTTTGGCAAACATCTGCGTACGATCGGCTTTGATATTTCGGCTGAGAAGATTGCCGCCTATCGCAAACACATCGACCCGACCGGTGAAGTCTCCACCGAGGATCTTCGCGCATCCACCCGACTCGAAGTCACCAACGACAAGGCCGCGCTTGCGGCTGCTGATATTGTCATTGTTGCCGTACCAACGCCTGTAAATGATGCCCGCCTGCCAGATTTCGGACCTTTGCTCAGTGCCAGCCGTGCCATCGGCCCACATTTGAAACGCGGCGCAATCGTGGTTTATGAATCCACCGTCTATCCAGGCGCAACCGAAGAAGTCTGCATCCCGGAACTCGAAAGCGCGTCGGGGATGAAGTGGAAAGTAGGATTTTTCGTCGGATACTCGCCAGAGCGGATCAATCCGGGCGACAAAGAACACACCCTCACCCGCATCGTCAAAATCGTCTCAGGTGATACGCCGGAAACGCTGGCCAAACTTGCCGAAGCGTATGGCACCGTCGTGAAAGCAGGGATTTTCCAGGCCTCAAGCATTCGCGTAGCGGAAGCGGCAAAGGTGATTGAAAACTCGCAGCGCGATTTGAATATCGCATTCATGAATGAGCTGGCGATTATTTTCAATCGCATGGGGCTGGACACGGCCGAAGTGCTCGAAGCGGCAGGAACCAAGTGGAATTTTTTGAAGTTCAGGCCCGGTTTGGTGGGCGGGCATTGCATCGGCGTTGATCCTTATTACCTCACCTATCAGGCAGAAAAATTCGGCCACCACCCGGAGGTGATCCTCGCGGGACGTCGCATCAACGACAGCATGGGTGCATACGTTGCCAAGCAGACAGTGAAAACGCTCATCAAGACACGCGGCAATCTGAATGGCGGGCTGGTAAATGTGCTGGGGCTGACATTCAAGGAAAATTGCCCCGACCTTCGTAACAGCAAGGTCGTCGATATCATTCGTGAATTAAAAGAATACGGCATGACCGTGCATGTGCACGACCCGCATGGTGAATCCGCAGAGGCCGAACATGAATACGGCATCTCACTGACAGCATGGGACAAGATGCCTGCCGCAGATGCGCT
>JANOQY010000487.1:0-3814 GCA_031414995.1 Betaproteobacteria bacterium | reverse complement strand
GCGGCCCAATAAGCGCAGCGCTTGAAGCTCGCCGCCTGGAACGTCAATTCGCTTAACGTGCGCCTGCCGCATGTCATTGAATGGCTGAAAACGCATCAGCCGGACGCGTTGTGTCTACAGGAATTAAAAATGGAGGACGCCAAATTTCCGCTTGGCGCCTTTGAGGATATCGGCTATCAAGCCGTCTTCAATGGGCAGAAAACCTATAACGGTGTTGCCATCCTTTCACGCGCCCGGATGGAGGATGTCAGCAAAGACATGGTCGGCTTTGATGACCACCAAAAGCGCGTCATCGCCGCCACCGTTAACGGTGTCCGCGTGGTGTGTGTGTACATTCCCAATGGGCAGTCGGTCGATTCTGATAAGTATCAATACAAATTAAAGTGGCTTGCGGCATTGCAGTCGTACATGCAAACCGCGATTGCCGAATACAGCGATGTCGCGTTGCTCGGGGATTACAACATCGCGCCGGATGATCGCGACGTGTACGATCCAAAGGCGTGGGAGGGCCAAGTTCTTTGCTCGGTGCCAGAACGGGATGCATTTCGCTCGCTGATCGGTCTTGGCATGGCTGATAGCTACCGGCTTTTTGATCAACCCGAAAACTGTTTCAGTTGGTGGGATTACCGGATGAACGGTTTCAAGCGCAATCTCGGTTTGCGTATCGACCATATTCTGCTCACATCAGGCCTCGCAGGACGTTGCAGCGCCAGCATTATCGACGTTGAACCCCGCAAACTTGAACGCCCGTCGGATCACGCACCGGTTGTCGCCAATATCGGCTAACGTTATCTGTTAATGGCTAGCCACTTTTGTGGGTGAGCCGACCGTATCGGCATATCAAAGAAACAATTTCCTGATGAATGCACCTGATTTGCTACGCAACTCTCACGTCAGTCTGGAAATTGCTCGCTATGAGATTCTCGATACGCTGCCCGAGCCTGCCTTTGACGATCTGGCAAAGCGCGCCGCTGCGGCGCTGGGCACAACGATGGCGGCAATTTCTTTTTTTGAACACGCGCCACCGGCAAGCGACGATGTTGCGCCTCACATCACGCGCGAGTGGTTCAAGGCCCGAACCGGTCTGACCTTCGCGGCACTGGCGCGAGAGCACTGCTTTTTTCTGCCCGCTTTCACGGCAACGCCACAGCGCCCAACAGTTTTTGTCATTCCGGATGCGCTCGCCGACAAACGTTTTCGCGAGCATCCCCTGGTGACTACCTCACCGTACATTTGTTTTTATGCCGCCTGCGGTATTTTTTCGCCGACGGGCCAATTGCTCGGCGTGTTGTCGGTGTTCGATACCGTGTCGCGCGAAGTTGTTGCCCATGAATTGGAAGCACTGAAGAATTTGGCGGCGTTAGCACAAGCGCGGCTGGAAGCCCGTCGCGAGGCGCGCAGTGAGCGCCGCACGCCGCCGACCATAGCCGCAAACGATGCACCTGTCGCGTTACATGCCGTTCAACTCAAGCGGGAATTTGAGCAACTCGAACAGCACCTCGAAGATGAAATTGCCATCCGCAAAACGGCGGAAGCAAAACTAAGCTACGAACAGGCGTTTTCAGATGCGGCAATTCAGAGTTTGCCGCGCGCATTTTTTATGTTCGAACGCGATGGCAAGATGGTGCGCTGGAACGCGCAATTTGCCACCAATTCTGGCTATACCGCTGCCGATATTGGAAGCATGCATGCGCTTGACTTTATAGATGAAGACGATCGGGCGCTGGTGGGTGATGCGATCCGCCGTATCTTTGAAACCGGCGAAGAAATTGCCATCGAGACGCGAATGCGTCGCAAGGACGGTGCCACGTTTCCCTATTCCATGTATGGCCGCGCGACGGACCTTAACGGCCAACGCTACTGTATTGGTGCGGGACGCGATATCACCGAGCAAAAGCGCACCGAACGCGAGATGGTCCGCGCCAAAGAGCGACTCGATCTGGCGCTGGTTGGCTCCGGTCTCGCCATTTGGGACTGGGATCTCATTAACAACCAGGTGTTTTTCAGTGATAACTGGCGCGCTTTGCTCGGCGCGCGCTCGGTTGAAGGTGCGGGCATTGTGTACCCCATCGAGGAAGTCGTGACGTTCAGCCATCCGGACGACCACGAACGCTTTCAGGCGGCAGTGAATGCGGCCGCGAGTGGCAGCGCCGAGGATTTTCAGTGCGAGTACCGCGTGCCCGGCGAGACGCAGGAATGGGTCTGGTTGCATTCAAAAGGCAAGGTGACCAATCGCGACGCGGGCGGCTATCCCGTCCGCATGACCGGCACGACGGCCAACATCTCCAAGCGAAAAAGCGCCGAGGAACGGGTCGAGTTTCTGGCCACGCGCGATCCGCTCACGGGCTTGCCAAATCGTATGCTGGTGAATGACCGGCTTGAACAGGGTGTGGCTAATGCGGCGCGCAAGCGTGCCGGTCTCGCATTTATGTTTATCGATCTTGATCGCTTCAAAACGATCAACGATTCGCTTGGCCACGATGTGGGCGATGAACTTCTCAAGCGGGTAGCAGCCAGGCTCTCTGCGTGTGTGCGCGTCAGCGATACGGTGGCGCGCTTGGGGGGTGATGAATTTGCGGTGATTCTGGAAAACCTGCCGGGCAGTGAGGGCCGCGACGTGCACGAAGGCGCGCAGCAGGTCGCTGAAAAAATGATCGCGGCACTGGCCTCACCGATCATGATCAACACCCACCATCTCACCACTTCATGTTCAATCGGCATCGGCATTTACCCGACCGATGGCCCTGACCCGAAAACGCTGATGAAGCACGCCGACGTCGCGATGTACGACGCCAAGGCCAAGGGCCGCAATAATTACCAGTTTTTTTCCCACGAGCTCAACGCCAAGGCACAGGAGCGGTTGTCGATTGAAAATTATCTTCGTCTGGCGCTTCGCCGCGATGAATTGCTGCTGCACTATCAGCCGCGCGTTTCCTTCAAGACCGGTCAGGTCACGGGGGTGGAAGCGCTAATCCGCTGGCAACATCCGCGTCATGGTTTGCTGTCACCGGACAAATTTATCGGCGTGGCCGAGGACTCCGGGCTCATCGTGCCGATGGGTGAATGGGTGATTGAACGCGCCTTCCAGCAAATCGCGGAATGGCAACATAAAAGTGGGCGCGATATCCGGCTCGCGGTGAATATGTCGGTCGGTCAGATGTTTGACGGCGACCGTCTGGTGCGCGCATTGGAGCAGAGCGCCAAAGCAACCGGGCTTGATCTGCGTACCGTTGAACTCGAATTGACCGAAAGCATGCTGCTCAAAAATATCAGCGATACCGCGGTGCTTTTGAAGCAACTTGGCGATATGGGGTTGGGTCTGGCAATTGATGATTTCGGCACTGGCTACTCATCGCTTTCGTACTTGAAGCAATTGCCGGTGGATTCGATCAAAGTCGATTCCTCCTTTGTCCGCGATATCGGTACCGATCCAAATGACGAAGCGATCATTCGCGCCATCATCGCCATGACACACAGCCTGAAGCTCAATGTGATTGCAGAGGGCGTTGAAAATGAGGACCAATACCGTGTGTTACGCGATCTGGCTTGTGACGAATATCAGGGATTCTTTTTTTCCAAACCGCTGCCACCGGCTGAGTTCGAAGCGCAGTTTCTCGACATCAATTAGCGGCCGTACTCGCGTTTGCCGCGCCGCTCAATGCGCCGCCGCCGTGTCGCGAGGCGCAGGTTGAATACTGCGATAAACCACGTCTGACGAGGTTTGCGTGACAATGTCAGGCGCTGCCCACAACGTGCGCTGCATATCGATGAGCGCCAGGATGATGGGATCATTTTCGCGTTGGCGTTGTGTCAC
>JANOQY010000486.1:0-13734 GCA_031414995.1 Betaproteobacteria bacterium | reverse complement strand
GATGCATCCAGCGCATCGTATTTCCTGGCGGCTGGCGCGATTGCGGGTGGCGCGGTGCGGGTGTTGGGCGTGGGCCGCGATAGTATTCAGGGCGATATTCGCTTTGCCGAGACGCTAAAGGAAATGGGCGCGCAGGTGCAGATGGGCGACAACTGGATTGAAGTCGCTGCACCGGTCTCTGGGAAATTAAAGGCGATTGATGCAGATTTGAATCACATTCCGGACGCGGCGATGACCATCGCGATGTGCGCATTATTTGCTGAAGGCGCCACGACGATTCGCAATATCGCCAGTTGGCGCGTAAAAGAAACAGACCGACTTGCCGCGATGGCAACCGAGCTGCGCAAGTGCGGTGCGAGCGTAGAGGAAGGCGCAGATTACATTCGGATTACGCCGCCCGCTGCGTTGAAGTCTGGTGCCGTGATTGATACTTACGACGATCATCGGATGGCGATGTGTTTTTCGCTAGTGTCGCTGGCTGGGGTTGCTGTGCGCATCAACGATCCCGGCTGCGTGACGAAGACTTTCCCGACGTACTTTGAAGAGCTGCGAAAAATCGCGTCATGAATACTCAGCCCATTCCCGTTATCGCCATCGACGGCCCAACGGCGTCCGGTAAAGGTACGGTGGCCCAGCGGGTCGCAGAACAGCTTGGCTTTCATTATCTTGATAGCGGTTCTCTCTACCGACTCGCCGCCCTCGCTGCGCTGAGGCAAGGGCAAGATTTGGCGGATGCGGCGGCAGTGGCGCGAGTTGCCGCAAATTTAGACGTTGCCTTTCGCGATGGCAAAACGTTGCTCGAGGGGCAGGATGTCGGCGACCAGATTCGTACCGAGACTGCAAGCCAGAATGCTTCCAGAGTGGCTGCATTGCCGTCGGTGCGCGCTGCACTGTTGAGTTTGCAACGCAATTTTCGCGTCTCCCCTGGTTTGGTTGCCGATGGCCGGGATATGGGTTCAGTCGTGTTTCCGGACGCGGTGCTCAAGGTATACCTCACTGCGAGCGCTGAAGCCAGAGCCGAGAGGCGCACTAAGCAGTTGAAAGAAAAAGGAATGTCTGCGATAATGTCCGACGTTGTGAAAGAATTGCGTGCCCGGGATGAGCGAGACATGAACCGCCCGGTTGCGCCCTTGAAGCACTATCCAGATGCCTATCTCATTGATACCACTGGGATTTCCGCAGAAGCTGCGGTGCAAGAAATCCTCGGTTGGGCTCGAAAATCAGTAGGTACTTGAAATCAGTCGGTTTTTTGTCTGATTCAGAGTTTTGCTAGATGGTCGAATTTCCCAGCAAATTTGTAGATTCTTGAAACGCCGGTGTTGATTCCCCCAAAAGAATCAACGTTGATCAACCGCCGCAGTCGCCTGACCGTGGCCTAACCCGAAAGTGCAGTCCTATGTCCGCATCCATCCAACCTCCTAAATCCGTCCCACACGCCATCGACAGCTTTGCAGCGCTGTTTGAGGAAAGCCTGACCCGTCAGGAAATGCGCGTTGGCGAAATGATCACCGCTGAAGTGGTGCTCGTTGATCGAAATATTGTGGTGGTCAACGCCGGCTTGAAGTCCGAGTCCGTGATCCCCGTTGAAGAATTCAAGAATGACAAAGGCGAGCTTGAAGTTAAAGTTGGCGACTTTGTCACCGTTGCAATCGAGGCCATCGAAGACGGCCACGGTGCGACTAAACTTTCGCGTGAGCGCGCAAAGAAACTTTCCGCCTGGCACGATCTGGATGTAGCACTCGACAAAGGCGAAATCATCACCGGCATGGTTTCCGGCAAAGTGAAGGGCGGCCTGACCGTGATGGTCAATGGTATTCGTGCCTTCCTGCCTGGTTCGCTGGTCGATGTGCGTCCTGTCAAAGACACCTCGATGTTCGAAGGCAAGGAACTCGAATTCAAGGTTATCAAACTTGATCGCAAGCGTAACAACGTGGTGGTTTCGCGCCGCGCTGTGATGGAAGCCTCCGCTGGTGCCGACCGCGCCGCATTAATGGCAAATCTTAAAGAAGGCGCTATCGTTAAAGGTATCGTCAAGAACATCACCGACTACGGCGCGTTCGTGGACCTGGGTGGTATCGATGGTCTGCTGCACATCACCGATCTCGCATGGCGTCGTGTCAAGCATCCATCCGAAGTATTGAATGTTGGTGATGAAGTTGAAGCCAAGATCCTGAAGTTCGATCAGGAAAAGAACCGCGTTTCGCTGGGCATGAAGCAATTGGGCGATGACCCATGGACGGGTCTGTCACGTCGCTATCCGCAAAGCACGCGCTTGTTCGGCAAAGTCACCAACCTGACTGATTACGGCGCGTTCATTGAGATCGAGGCCGGCATCGAAGGTCTGGTGCACGTCTCCGAAATGGATTGGACCAACAAGAACGTACACCCAGCCAAAGTTGTTTCACTCGGTGACGAAGTTGAAGTGATGATCCTTGAGATAGACGAAGAGCGCCGCCGTATTTCGCTGGGCATGAAGCAATGCATGGTGAACCCGTGGGAAGAATTTTCGATGTCCCACAAAAAGGGCGAAAAAGTCAGAGGCACGATCAAGTCGATTACCGACTTTGGTGTGTTTATCGGCTTGCCGGGCAATATCGACGGTCTCGTTCACCTGTCGGATCTTTCGTGGAATGTTCCGGGCGAAGAAGCCGTCAAGAATTACAAGAAGGGCGATGAGCTGGAAGCGGTCGTGTTGGCAATCGACATGGAGCGCGAGCGCATTTCACTCGGCATCAAGCAGATGGACGATGATCCTTTCACCAACTTCACCGCGATCCACGACAAAGGCACGCTGGTAAAGGGCAAAGTGAAATCCATCGACGCCAAAGGTGCCACCATTGCGCTGACGGACGATATCGAAGCTTACTTGCGAGCATCGGAAGTATCGCGTGAACGCGTGGAAGATATCCGCACCCATCTGAAAGAGGGTGATGAGATTGAGGCTGTGATCGTCAACGTTGATCGCAAGACACGCAATATCAATCTTTCCATCAAAGCCAAAGATTCGGCTGAAGAGAAAGATGCCATGAAGCGTATGGTCGATGATGCACCGTCGAATGCAGGTACGACTAACTTGGGTGCTCTGCTCAAGGCCAAGCTTAAGCAAGGCGAATAATTATAAAAAGCGTTAAAAAGTAGGCGGTTGCAGGACTGTGGTTTAAGCACAGTCCTGCACTAGCTTTTCTCTTGCAATAACGATTTCAGGAAACGCCTCGTGAAGTCAATGACGAAGTCAGAACTGATTGAAATTTTAAGCGCACGGCATAGCCAGTTAGCGCCGAAAGATGCCGAGCTGGCCGTGAAGGCGATGCTGGATGCGATGTCCCACACGCTCGCGAGCGGGGATCGTATCGAAATTCGCGGCTTCGGTAGTTTTGGCCTGAATTATCGGCCACCGCGTACTGGGCGCAACCCAAAAACCGGTGAAAAAGTACAGGTTCCTAAGAAGTACGTACCGCACTTCAAGGCGGGTAAGGAATTGCGCGAGCGCGTCGATCTCATTGACGCGGCGGGTGACGTTACTAAACCGGGTGAATAAGAAATTGATCGAAAATACAGCCAGATGTGGTGACGCATCTGGCTTTTTTATTTTGTTATTTTCGTAGCGTGACCAATGCGGTGATGAAGGGATGTTAAGACCATGCAAATACTGATTTGGATTGTTCGCATTGTTGTGATCTTGCTGATCGTCTGGTTCGCCGCCAGAAACGCGGATCCCGTTGTCCTCTACGGCTACATGGAGTCGAGCGTGAAGGCCCCGCTGGTATTGATCCTGCTCGCATTCTTCGGCGGTGGCCTGCTGCTGGGATTGCTGGCCTCGTTGATGACAATCTTCCAGCTCAAACGTGAAGTGCGGAAGCTCAACCGCGCACTCCAGCAAAAAGCGCATGAAGCGAACGCCGCGCTGCCACCGGTATCGGGCAACGAAAATAATGTTTGAGTGGCTGCCATGGATTTTTCTGGCGGCACTCGCCTGTTTTGGCCTGGGCTGGCTGGTGGCGCGCATCGATATTAAACAATTGCTGTCGGAGTCGCGATCCTTGCCGCAGTCTTATTTCAATGGCCTTAATTTCCTGATGGCCGAACAGCCGGATAAGGCGATTGAAGCATTTATTGAAGTTTCCAAACAACAGCCGGAAGCCATCGAATTACAGTTCGCGCTGGGCAGCTTGTTTCGTAAACGCGGCGAGGTGGACCGTGCGATCCGCATTCATCAAAGTCTATCCGAGCGGGCGGATCTGCCTGCCGAACATCGCACGGCCGCCTTGCTGGATTTAGCCCTCGATTACGAGAAAGCTGGCCTGCTTGAACATGCGGAACGTATTCTTAACGACCTTGCTGCCAAAGCAGTCGGCAGCAAGAAGCAACAATCGCAAACGTTTAAATTGCTACTGGAAATCTACGTGCAGGAACGCAATTGGCAGAAAGCAATTGACGTTGCGCGCCAGGTGCAGGCGGGTGACGGTAGCGGGTCCCAGTACGCGAAAGACAGCGCGAAAGACATCGCGAATTATTATTGTGAAGCCGCGGCACATGCGCACAAACTTGGCCTTGCCGACGATGCCAATACCAATCTGGATGCAGCGTTAGCGGCAAATGAAAAATGCGTTCGCGCCAATCTCATGAAGGGCGAATGGTTGGCAGGAGCCGGGCAGCACGAAAAAGCGATTGAAGTCTGGCGCAAAATCGAAGCACAAAACCCTGCTTATTTGGGACTGATGGCTGATCAAATTCTGGCGAGTTTTGAAACGCTGGGAAAAACCGAAGAGGGACTGACAGAGTTGCGCGCGCTTCAGCAGCAATACCCTGCGTTGGATATGTTCAACGCCATCTTTCACGCGACAATGAAAAGTGAAGGCGCTGCTGCTGCCTATGATCTCGTGAAAGCAGATTTACGCCAGAATCCAACGCTGGTTGGTCTGGATCGTCTGCTGGAAGCGGAATTGCTCGTTGCGCCTGAAGGTAAGCAGGCGGATCTCAAGGTATTAAAGGATCTTGTACATACCCATTCGAGTCGGCTCGCCGTGTATCTGTGTGCCAACTGTGGATTTAAGGCGCGGCAGTTCTACTGGCAATGTCCTGCCTGTGCGGGTTGGGAGACATTCCCTCCGCGTAGGACTGCCGAATACGATACCTCGGATCGCCATCTGGCCAAGCTTCAGTCGGAAGGCCGACATTGAACAATAAACCCATCATCGTCGTACTCGACTTTCCAGAGGCAAAATTGGCCATTGAGCTGGCCGCGCGTCTCGACCCGGCAGCGTGCCGTGTCAAGGTCGGCAAGGAATTACACACTGCTGCTGGCCCACAAGTGATTGATGATCTTATGCGTCGCGGATTCGATGTATTTCTCGATCTGAAATTTCACGATATTCCCAACACCGTGGCGAGTGCGTGTCGGGTGGCGGCAAGCCAAGGGGTGTGGATGATAAACGTCCACGCCAGTGGTGGAAGGCGAATGATGTTGGCTGCCCGTGAAGCGGTGGATTTCGCGAACGTCAAACCGCTCCTGATCGGTGTGACGGTATTGACGAGCCTGTCCAATGCGGAGATGTCGGAGATCGGGTTTGCAGGTACTGCGGCTGACAATGTGGTGCGTCTAGCCGCGCTTACGAAGGCATGTGGACTCGACGGTGTAGTGTGTTCTGCAGAGGAAGCAACTAGCCTGAAAGCCAAGCTGGGCGCGGGGTTTCAGCTGGTTACGCCGGGCATTCGCCTTGAAGGTGACGCCAAAGGCGATCAGCAACGCGTGGTCACGCCACTGGATGCGATCAAATTGGGTGCCGATTATCTGGTCATCGGGCGTGCCATCACACACGCCAAAGATCCAATCGCCACGTTAAACTTCATCAATGGCCAACTCGCGGGCTATGCGTCCGGCGCAGCAACGGCTTAAATATTTTTCATTCACTACTGCAAAAAATTTATGAAAATCACAGTCATTGGAACTGGTTACGTTGGCCTTGTATCTGGCGCCTGTCTTGCCGATGTTGGCAATCAGGTGTTGTGTATGGACATCGACCCGAAAAAAATTGAAACACTGAAGTCCGGTGGCATCCCGATTTATGAGCCCGGCTTGAAAGAAATGGTCGCCAGCAATGTCGCTGCGGGGCGTTTGCATTTCACGACCGATGTCGCTCTCGGCGTCGCTTTTGGCGATATCCAGATTATCGCGGTCGGTACGCCGCCGGGCGAGGATGGCTCGGCAGACTTGCAATATGTTGTCGCGGCCGCGCGCAATATTGGCAGGTTGATGACGTCGCCCAAGATCGTGATGGACAAATCCACCGTTCCGGTTGGTACCGCTGACAAAGTACGGGCTGCGATTGCCGATGAATTGAAAAAGCGTAGTGCGGATGTGAAATTTTCGGTGGTTTCCAACCCGGAATTTTTGAAAGAAGGCGCGGCGGTTGAGGATTTCATGCGGCCCGATCGGATCGTCATCGGCGCGGATAACGCAGATGCAATCGAGGCGATGCGAAAACTTTACGCGCCGTTCCAGCGTAACCATGATCGCATCATGGTCATGGATGTTCGCTCGGCTGAACTCACCAAGTACGCAGCCAATGCAATGTTGGCAACGCGAATTTCATTCATGAATGAGCTCGCACTATTGGCTGAATTGCTTGGAGCTGACATCGAGTCTGTGCGCAAAGGGATGGGATCGGATCCACGCATTGGTTATCACTTCCTGTATCCCGGTATCGGCTACGGTGGTTCGTGTTTTCCGAAGGACGTGCAAGCCCTGCAACGCACCGCTACGGCGGCGGGGATGAACCTGAAATTGCTCGATGCCGTAGAACGTGTGAACTACGCGCAAAAACACGTACTGACGCAAAAGATCGTCAAGCGTTTTGGAGAGAACCTTTCCGGCAAGACAATCGCATTGTGGGGATTGGCGTTTAAGCCCAATACCGACGACATGCGTGAAGCGCCAAGTCTGGTCTTGATTGAGGATTTGGTAAAGCGTGGTGCAAAAGTCATTGCATTTGATCCGGTTGCATTGGCCGAGGCCAAGCACCTGCTGGGCGATAACCCAAGCGTGACGTTTGCGAGCGGCGCGATGGAAGCGTTGCAAGGCGTCGATGCGCTTGCGATTGTTACTGAGTGGAAAACGTTCCGTGCGCCGGATTTTGTTGCTATGAAGGCGGCATTGAAATCGCCGGTCGTATTTGATGGCCGAAACCTGTACGAGCCCGACACAATGCGTGAACACGGCTTTGAATATTATCCAATTGGTCGTCCGCAATTTGCGTAGCACGTGATGCGTAAACTTACACTTCCTGATTGTTCGAATGCACGCGTACTCGTCGTGGGCGACGTGATGCTTGACCGCTATTGGTTTGGCGATGTCTCACGCATTTCGCCCGAAGCACCGGTGCCGATAGTACATGTTCAGCGCACCGAAGAGCGTCCGGGCGGCGCGGCAAACGTGGCGCGCAATATTGCATCCCTCGGCGGCAAGGCGACGTTGCTATCGGTGGTGGGCGACGATGAAGCCGGTCGTTCGTTAGCCGCGTTGCTCGAAAAAGAACATGTCACCACCTTGTTTCACAAGGATGCTCAATTTCCGACCACGGTGAAGCTGCGTGTGATAGGTCGTCAGCAACAGTTGTTGCGCATCGATTTTGAAACACCGCCATCGCGTGAAGTGCTGGAGGACAAGCTCGATGACTTTGAGTCGCTTGTCGATGGTGTTGATGTTGTTATTTTGTCCGACTATGGCAAAGGCGGATTGACGCATGTATCGAAAATGATCAAGGCCGCCAAGGCACACGGCAAGCGGATTCTGGTTGATCCGAAAGGCGGTGATTTCGCGCGCTATCGTGGGGCAACGCTGCTCACACCAAACCGTGGCGAATTCAGGCAGGTCGCAGGGCGCTGGAAGGATGAAAATGACCTCGCGCGACGCGCCGAAACGCTGCGCACAGAGCTGGATTTGGAAGCCTTGCTGGTGACGCGCTCCGAGGAAGGTATGTCGCTGTTTTCAAGCGCGGGTGCAATGCACGAGCCCACACAGGCGCAGGAGGTTTACGACGTATCCGGCGCAGGTGATACCGTGATCGCGACGCTGGGTCTCATGATGGCCGCAGGTGCTGAAATGTCCGATGCTATGCGCATCGCTAATCGTGCGGCTGGAGTTGTTGTTGGCAAACTTGGCACAGCCACGGTTTCTCGTGATGAATTGATTTCATCGTTAGGCTAAATTCGTAATTCACGCAATCCATTATCTGTTCAAAAAAATATGACCATCATCGTTACCGGCGCAGCCGGATTTATCGGCAGCAACATCGTCAAAGCGCTTAACAAGCGTGGTATTTCGGACATCGTGGCCGTGGATGACCTCACGAAAGCCGACAAATTCAAGAATCTAGTCGATTGCGAAATTGCTGAGTACGTCGATAAGAAAGATTTTCTACAGGTCGTCGAATCAGGCGAGCTTGGTGGCGATATTGAAGCGGTGTTGCACCAGGGTGCCTGCTCCGACACGATGGAGACCGATGGTCGTTACATGATGGACAACAACTATCGCTATTCACTGTCCCTGCTCGAATGGTGTCAGGAAGAAGCGGTGCCCTTTATTTACGCGTCATCTGCGTCTGTTTACGGTGGTGGAAAAGTATTCGCGGAGGCGCGCGAATGTGAAGCGCCGCTAAACGTCTACGGATACTCGAAATTCCTGTTTGATCAGGCCGTGCGCCCCCGTCTGGCCGATGCAAGCGCCCAAATCGCCGGTTTTCGTTATTTCAATGTTTACGGCCCGCGCGAATCGCACAAAGGCCGCATGGCATCGGTTGCGTTTCATTTCTTCAATCAGTACCGTGCCAACGGCAAGATCAAGCTTTTTGAAGGTAACGACGGCTATGCCAACGGCGAACAGCGTCGCGACTTTGTGTCGATTGAAGATGTGGTCAAGGTCAACCTGCATTTTCTGGACAACGACAACATTTCTGGCATTTTTAATTTGGGAACAGGTCGCAGCCAGACCTTCAACGATGTTGCGGTGGCGAGCCTAAACGCCTGCCGCGCGCTAGATGGAAATCCCGCCTTGTCGCTGGAACAGATGAGAGCAGAGGCCTTGATCGATTACACCGCGTTTCCCGAAGCGTTAAAAGGTAAATACCAAAGCTTTACCGAAGCCGATCTCACCAATCTGCGATCCATTGGTTACAGCGATCCGTTTTTGACAGTGGAGGAGGGTGTTGCCCGTTACATTCCCTGGCTCGCGGCAAGGAGTGTGTAGTTTTTTGGGATTCTGGCGAGGTACATACGCACGCAAATACGATAGCGCAAGCTAGCTTTTTCCTAAAAACTTTCATATAATCAACAAGTTTGCTGAATTTGCCTTTGGCGGGTCCGCCCAAAAAACGCAAGTGCGCGCAAATGCAGTAAATGTTTTTGCGCAGTCGGAGAGTATTCAGCACGCAATTCCACTCACGCTTTTGCGGCCAAAGGAGAAACATATCTCTTGTATTCCGCGATCAGCGTCAACCTTGTCAACCACTTGACGCAGTGCTCGTTTTAGCGAGTGCGGTTCGTGTAACGGGTTGTAACGATCAGCAAAACCGCACCGAAGCGGCAAGCTTTCCATAGCGAGTCAATCGGGGCAAAACAAGTTTTTATCTCACTCACTCATGGAGCCTTTATGAAGAAAATCCTCGCCACATTCGCCGCGTTTTTTGCGTCGATTTCAATCGCGTTCGCTGCTGTAAACGTGAACACCGCAACAAAAGAAGAGTTGATGACCTTGAAAGGCATCGGCGAAGTTAAAGCACAAGCAATCATTGACCATCGCACCAAAAATGGCCCGTTCAAGTCAATGGCTGACATCGACAAAGTTCCAGGTATCGGCGAAGGCACCCTGAAGACCATGGGCGCTGACGCAACTTTGACCGGCAAGACCACCGCCGTTGTCGAAAAGAAAGCTGACGCCAAGCCAGCCGCTGCACCTGCTCCAGCACCTGCAAAAGCTGCCGCTGCACCAGCCGCCGCAGCGCCAGTAGCTGCTGCGAAAGATGCCGCTAAAGAAGCTGCACCTGCCAAAAAAGCAGACAAAGCAATGGCAGCCGACGCGAAGAAAGCTGACACGAAAGAAGCCGCACCAGCCAAGAAAGACGCTGCTGCTGACAAGAAAGCAATGGCTGAAGAAAAGAAAGCCAAAGCTGATGCTGCCAAGAAAGAAAAAGCTGACAAAGCTGCAAAAGCCGCCGAAGAAAAGAAAGCTAAAGCTGATGCCGCCAAGCAAGCTAAAGCCGACAAAGCTGCTAAAGCCAAAGCTGACGCAAAGTCTGACAAGCCAGTGAAAGCAGCTGAAACAAAAGCCGCTGACGCTAAGAAAGATGACGCAAAGAAAGACGACAAGAAAGCTGACGCACCAAAGAAGTAATTTGGTCAGGCTGGTCGAAAATAAAAAGCCCCGCAACTCTTGCGGGGCTTTTTTTCGCTCAATTGTTTTGTTATCTCCCATTACATCAGTTGTCCATCTCACAGATGCAACGACTGCGTCGGCCATTAAACGGCCCGATATACTTACGTGACAGTATTTAATGCGTGAGAATTACCTTTATGGCGCTGGGTCGCCATAGTGGTCTTCATGTTCGGAGCGACCTTCCAAATATGCATAACGATTCATCAACAGACACAGCAGCAAATGCCGTGCTAAAGCCCGCGCTATGTTTGGCTGTTGGGGTTACCGGGCATCGGTTTCAACGCCTGCAAAGCGTTGATTTGCAAGCGCTACGCGAGACTGTCGCTGATCTGCTCGCGCGGGTTCGCAGTGCGGTCGATAGCGCTGCTGCCGAGCATAAGACGCACTTCGCACCCACTGCACCGACGTTACGGCTGGTTTCAGCCTTGGCCGATGGTGCCGACACCATCGCCGCTGAGGCCGCGCTCGCGTCTGGCTGGCGGCTCGATGCCTGTTTGCCGTTTATGCGCCATGAATACGCTACTGATTTTTCCGAGGGTGAGCATCGCGAGCGCTTTGCGCAACTCCTCGACAGCGCATCAGCAACCTTCACCTTGACCGGCCAACGCGCCGACGCTGATGCCGCTTACGAAGCGGTGGGGCGCGTATTACTTGATCAGGTCGATATTCTTGTCGCGCTGTGGGACGGCGATCCAGGCCGCGGGCGTGGCGGCACCGCACGCGTCGTTGCCGAAGCCATTGCCCGCCATATCCCGGTGATTCATATCGACGTGGATGGCGGTAGCGCACCAGTGTTGCTATGGTCGGGGTTGGCGGATTTTGAAATCGAGCAACCGACCATCGATAACGTCCCGCGTGCTGAGGCCAAGGTCGCGTTGGCCCCAGTGGTGGCGACACTTTGTGTGCCGCCGGAAAACCCGATTGATGTGCGCATGCTCGAAAGATTCTATCGAGAACGCCATCGCTCGCGTACCCCCGCACTGCCGTACCCGCTGCTGCTGGCACTCACAGGTACGCGAAGCTTCAGTTGGTCTGCGATTCAAGCTGCGTCGCCTGAAAGCTGTGCCGCGCCACTCGCGCACCAACTCGCCAATGTTGTCGGTGAGGGATTTTATGGACGAGCGTTGGTCGGTAAACTGATCGCGCGCTTCGGTGTGGCCGACTCGGCGGCAACTTACTTTGCGCAAGTATTTCGCAGCGGCTTCGTCGCCAATTTCGGCTTGGCTGCAATTGCGGTGTTGCTGGCCTTGTCCGGTCCGCTGGCCCCCGCTTATAAGTTGCCGCTGATTTTCATCGAGCTGGGCGTTATTTTTGTCATCTTCATCAATACCCGTGCTGGTACGCGCGCGGGCTGGCACGAATGCTGGATGGATGATCGTCATCTGGCCGAACAACTGCGCTCGTTGGCGATGACCAGCGCGTTGGGCAATCTCAATTTGCGTGCCACCGCGAGCGGTGATGGCGATGCCGACAGCGCGACGCTGCCCGGCTGGGTGCACTGGCTCGCCCGCGCCACCGCGCGCGAACTCGGTCTGCCGAACGCCACCGCCGATGCTGCCTATCTGGCCCGTGTACAAGCTGCGGCGAACAGTCTTGTCGATGATCAACTGGCTTACCATCGCGCCAACGCCCAGCGCATGCACAAGCTTGAGCGCCGCTTGCATCACGCGGGAGAATTTTTGTTCGGCGGCACCATCGTCGCGTGTGCGGGCTGGATCATCTGCAAATTGGCAGATGTGCCGATGACCTTCGGCGGCACTATCGGTCTCACCGAAATCGTCACCGCGCTGACAGCAGCGATGCCAGCGCTCGGCGCTGCGATTTATGGCATTGGCATGCAGGGCGATTTCGCTGGCATTGCGCAGCGTTCGGAAGCAACCGTGGCGCGGTTAGAGCGATTGAAGCGCGCGTTGAAAGATGATCCACTCGAATACGCGCGGCTGATTTCACGCCTGCGCCGGTTGGCCGACATCATGCTCACCGATGTCGAGCATTGGCGCACAACCTATCAGGCGCGACCGTTGAAACTGCCGGGATAACAGCAGTCCCTAACCGCAGACCGCTAATGTAGATACCGTCTTTCCCGTCAAGATTTTTTTGGAATAAACGCTGGATCGTAAGGCTTGCCGGAATGCACGACGCCGAAGCACAAGTGCGCGAGCTTACGCATGGCCGCACCCAGAGCCGACATCTTGGACTTGCCGTTAGCGAGCAATCGCTGGTAGACGAGGCGAACATGAACATTACAACGCGTCGCCACCACAGCGGGCAGGTAAAGCACTTTTCGTAAATGCGCCGGTCCGGCCTTGGAGAGGTGCGGACGACCCTTGATCGACGAGCCGGATTGCCACTCCACCGGCACCAAGCCGAGGTAGGCCGCAAGCTGCTCGGCAGTATTAAAGGTGTATGACGCCAACAAGGCTGTCATATGCTCGGACACCCGATCGCCAACGCCAGGGATCGTCAGCAACAGGTCCCGCTTGAGCCGCAAGTCAGGATCGTTGTCGATGTGATCGGTAATTTCTTTCTGCAAGCTATTGAGCTGTTTAATAAGAAACTCGATTCCGTCCTGTAGTGACTTCTGCACGGTCTCTGGCGTCTCGCTCGCCGCACATTTCTCCAACCGGTTGCGCTCACGCTGCAAGTCGCCTGCAACCGCATCGCGGCGTGCCAGCAGCGCCCGAAGCACACGCGCCGAAGGCGGCGGTGGTTGCCAAAGCCGAGGCTTTTCAGAAGCGCCGTAACGGGCCAATACTGCGGCATCAGCCGCATCGGTCTTGGTGAGTGTACCGACTGATCGGGCATAACTGCGCGGCTTGGCCGGGTTCACCAGCGAGACCGGACAGCCGGCTTCGTGCAAGGTCGTCGCCGCCAGTTCGTGATAGGTACTGGTTGGCTCCATGATGACGTGTACTTGAGTAAGTTCACACTTGCCTGCACACAACCACTCAAGCAAGGCCAACAGACCCTCTTTGGTATTTTTGACGGTCTTGCTTTTACGTTTCTGCGTCGCCGGGTCGAGTAGAACGCAATCGAGTTTGGCTTTGGCAACATCCATACCGAGAGTAAACATGACAAACCTCCTGATTGGGCTCCACGTCCGCCACCAGCATGCCCGCTTGCCTTGTGCATTCAGGGTCAAAGCCCTTGGCTACCGTCCAGTGTCTTGGGTGGCGTGAAGGTGAGGCGAAGGGCTTGATCTACGAACCAAGGTCAATGCCATAAGGGTGGGCACAAGCTTGTCTTCGCCTCGTGTAGCGGGAGCTATTCGCTACAAGCCGTAAGATACAAGGGTGGGCAAAGCG
>JANOQY010000485.1:0-3264 GCA_031414995.1 Betaproteobacteria bacterium | reverse complement strand
TGAAAAATAATTGTAACGCTGATTCGGGCGGGTTGTGTAGCGTTTTGTCACCGATGGAGGCTTTTACCCAAACTATCGCCGATGGTATCGCATCGCTTACCAGCGTTTACGTCGCTCGGCGACTTTCCGCCGGTTTTCAGCCAGCTCGTCCGCAGGCGGACTCGCCAGTTTATTCAACGCGAAAAATGTTCCTACAATCGCCCGCGCGCTGGCGTGCCCATGCTCCATGCCGGTAACTTCTGCCACCATCGCGGCCAACGCCTTCCGATCCAGCGTATGAGCATCCGGATGCTTGGCATAGAACATCGGGTAGCCCTGCTTCATTGCGATACCTATAACCTCCGCGGCTTGAGAAGGATCACGCAGGCGCAAATAAAGATCGGTCGGCTTGCCTTCGCTACTGAGCAACCCGGTGCGCTTGGCGAGCGGAATAAACGCGCGGTCTGATTCGCGCGAAAACCCAAGCGTGAAGCGCAGGAAATCATGCGTAAAAACATCCGGAACATCATGTTCACGAATCTTGGAAAAAACGTCGCCAATACAGCTATAGGCGAACATGAAAGGCGGATATTGCGCGGTCATAAGTTTCTCCCTTGATGACATGGCCGTTGAAAAGCAGCCTTTGAATCTTTTGACTGCGCCCCAAATGGTTGTCCGGCTTTAGCTTGGTCAGTGCACGCGGTTTTAGCGATCCGCTTTTGCCATCCAACAGGATATTTCGGTGCGGGTCAATCGTCAACGGATTTGTGCAGAACGCCAGCACATCCGGAATTTCTTGACGCAAGACATGTTTCCGCCTAACCTTCGGCGCTTAAGCGTTTTGTAGTCCGGGGAGAGCACGATCAAGTAACAAGGTCGTCGCCGAAGGCGCAACTCCCGTCAATCGCTCAGGTAAATGTACCTGGACTGCATAGCTTCTCTGGAGAGCGCGCTGTGATGGCTAATGGCCGTGTACACGCCACCGAAGGGGCACACGGAATCGTCGTCTGATTCCGTAATCTCTCAGGTACAAGGACAGAGGGGAGTATTGCAAAATTTCTGACGATGATCGTCAGACGTTATTGCAATACTCCCTTTTCATTTGTATCAATTGGAGATTGCCGTGCCCGACGTTCTTAAACGTACTCCCTTATTTGCCGCCCACCAAAGTGCCGGCGCCAAGCTGGTCGATTTCGGCGGCTGGGAAATGCCGCTGCACTATGGATCCCAGATCGACGAGCATCATGCGGTGCGTCGCAATGCCGGCATGTTCGATGTGTCACATATGCGCGCGGTCGAAGTCCATGGTGCAGGTGCCGCAGCGTTTCTGCGCCACGCCGTGGCTAACAATATCGACAAGCTCACCACACCGGGACGGGCACTTTATTCGTGCATGCTCAATGCCGACGGCGGCGTGATTGACGACCTGATCATCTACTTTCTTTCGCCTACCCACTACCGCCTTGTGGTTAATGCCGGCACCGCCGAGAAAGATATCGCCTGGCTAGAGGCATTGCGAGTCAAGGGTACGTTTGAAGTTGTGCTCACGCCAAGAAACGATGTCGCGATGATCGCCGTGCAAGGCCCGCAGGCGCGCCGCATCGTTGGCGAAATGCTGCCGGAAGCCGCGACCACCATCGCGGCAATGAAACCATTTAATAGTATTACCGTAGGCGAACTCTTTGTCGCCTGCACCGGTTATACGGGGGAAGATGGTTTCGAGATCATTGTCCCCGCGGCACAAGCCGTTATGTTCTGGGAGAGATTGCAGGTAGCCGGTGTCAGCCCCTGCGGTCTGGGTGCGCGTGACACGCTGCGCCTCGAAGCCGGCATGAATTTGTACGGGCAGGATATGACCGACCTGACCTCGCCACTGGAATCGGGTTTAGCGTGGACTGTGGACCTGAAGACTGAGCGCGATTTTTTCGGACGCAAAGCGCTGCAAGCGAAACCTGTCGCGATGCAGATGGTCGGACTGGTATTGAAAGCCCCTGGCGTGCTGCGTGCCCATCAGGTCATACACACCAGCAAAGGCGCAGGCGAAATCACCAGTGGTACTTTTTCACCCACGCTTTCGAAGTCGATTGCGCTGGCACGCATGCCCGTTGGCATTGCCGTCGGAGACATTGTGCAGGCCGAAGTACGCGGCAAGCAGCTCGATTGCCTAGTCGTAAAAATTCCCTTCGTCCGCAACGGCCAATCCCTCATTTAATTTGCATTCACCTTCACTTACATCTGGAGAACCCGCATGACAATCCCCGCCGATTTGAAATACACCGAGAGCCACGAATGGATTCGCACCGAGCCCGATGGCACGCTGACGATTGGCATTACCGATCATGCGCAGGATGCTTTGGGCGATCTGGTCTTTATCGAGCTTCCTGAAGTAGGCAGAACGCTCGCAGCGAAGGAAAACTGTGTGGTGCTGGAGTCGGTCAAGGCCGCATCAGATGCGTATGCGCCGGTCGCGGGTGAAATCATCGCGGTGAACACGCCGTTGACGGACTCGCCAGAAACACTCAATAGCGAACCTTACGAAGCGTGGCTATTCAAGATGAAGCCTGCGGCGGATGCGTCAATTGCAGGATTGCTGGATGCGGCGGGTTATGCGGCCAGTATTGGCGAGGCTTAAAACCATTAAGAAACCCGTTCGTGCTGAGCTTGTCGAGGCGCAGTTGAATTTCGGCGAACGGAAACATAGAACACTTGTAGAGAACATTCATGACCGTTACCCGCCCCACCCTTGACTCCCTCCTCTCCCGCGACGCCTTCATCGCCCGCCACATCGGCCCTTCCGCTGAGGATCAACGCGCCATGCTCAGCGTGCTCAACCGTGCCACGCTCGATGCACTCATCGCAGACGTAGTGCCGTTGAGCATCCACTCCGCCACGCCGCTGGCCTTGCCGTCGGCGCGAAGCGAGCCCGAAGTGCTGGTGATGATGAAAGCACTCGCCGGCAAAAACAAGGTATTCAAGAACTACATCGGCATGGGCTATTACCATTCGCATACGCCAAAAGTGATCCTTCGCAACGTCCTGGAAAACCCGGCCTGGTACACCGCCTACACGCCGTACCAGCCGGAAATTTCACAGGGGCGTCTCGAAGCGTTGCTCAATTTCCAGACCATGGTGAGCGATCTGACTGGGCTCGATATCGCCAATGCCTCGCTGCTCGATGAAGGCACTGCGGCGGCGGAAGCGATGTCGCTGGCACGCCGATTCGCCAAAGCCAAGAGTGCCAAATTTCTGGTGTCCGACCTCTGCCATCCGCAAACGATTGAAGTC
>JANOQY010000484.1:0-1641 GCA_031414995.1 Betaproteobacteria bacterium | reverse complement strand
ATGGAACGTACGACGACCATTCGCGGCAGCTTGCGCGAAGCTGGCCGTACGATGGCCATCGCGGTCGGACTGGTCATCATGGTGGTGTTCCTGTTCTTGCGTAACTGGCGCGCCACGTTGATTCCGGCGGTAGCGGTGCCGGTGTCGCTGATCGGCACGTTTTCGTTTATGTACATGCTCGGTTACAGCCTCGACAATCTTTCCCTGATGGCTTTGACCGTCGCGACGGGCTTTGTGGTTGATGACGCTATCGTCGTACTTGAGAACGTCTCCCGACATCTCGAAAAAGGCGTCCCGCCATTTGAAGCAGCGCTCAAAGGTGCGCGCGAAGTGAGTTTCACGGTGGTGTCGATGACGCTGTCGCTGATCGCGGTATTCATTCCCATTTTGCTGATGGGCGGCATCATCGGGCGGTTTTTTCGTGAATTTGCGGTCACGCTGTCGATAGCAATCCTGGTGTCGCTGATCGTATCGCTCACCACCACACCGATGATGTGCGCGCGCCTGCTGCGTGCGCCGACGCCGGGCAAAGCTAAAGCACCGGGACGTTTTTCGCGCTGGACAGATGGCGCGATTGGCCGTGTTTACAAAGGGTATGAGCGAAGCCTGACGCTGGCGCTCAGGTTTCCATTCATTGTTTTTCTGACGCTGGTGGCGGCTATCGGGCTCAATGTCTACTTGTACGTGATCGTGCCCAAGGGCTTTCTGCCACAGCAGGATACCGGCCGCATCATGGGCTTTATCCAGGGTGACCAGAGCAGCTCCTTTCAGGCCATGCGCGGCACGCTGACCGAGTTTGTCGACATCGTCATGACCGATCCCGCCGTCGAGAACGTGGTCGCCTTCACGGGTGGTGGCCAGCGCAATGGCGGACAGATGTTTTTGTCGCTCAAGCCGATCAAGGAGCGCGACGCGTCGGCAGACGCGATTGCGGCGCGCTTGCGACTCAAGCTGGCGAAAGTGGCAGGCGCGAATGTGTTCCTGACCCCGGCGCAGGATTTTCGCGGCGGCGGGCGGCAATCGAATGCGGGTTACCAATTCACGCTGCAAGGTGACGACGTGACCGAGTTGCGAAAATGGACGGCACTGCTGCAGAACGCATTGCAAGACGTTCCCGAGCTCACCGATGTCAACAGCGATCAGCAAGCACGCGGCTTGCAGATGAGCCTGATCATCGATCGTGTCACGGCTTCGCGCATGGGGGTGACGCCGGCCATGATCGACACTGCTCTGTATCTTGCCTTCGGGCAGGCGCAGGTATCGACGATTTATTCGGAGCGCAATCAATACCGCGTGGTCATGGAAGTGGCACCCGAATATTGGCAAAGCCCGGAAGCATTGAACGCCATTTATGTACTCTCGCCAATACGCGGGCAGGTACCGTTGTCGGCGTTCTCGCGCTATGAGCCGACGACGGCTGCGTTGACAGTCAATCATCAGGGCCAGTTTGCCGCATCCACGATATCGTTCAATTTGCCGCAGGGGATTTCACTCTCGACCGGCATACAAAAAATCCGCGACACGATGGCGCGCATCGGCGTGCCGACCAGTATCACTGGCACCTCGCAGGGCACGGCGCGCATCTTCCAGCAAGGCCTCGACAATCAGCCCTGGCTCATTCTGGCGGCACTCATCACCGTC
>JANOQY010000483.1:0-10859 GCA_031414995.1 Betaproteobacteria bacterium | reverse complement strand
TCGGTATTCACGATGCAAAATCACTCTGTGAAGGCTACAACCGCGGTGCGGCAAGATCGAAGGGCGACATTCTAATTTTTTGCCACGATGACATTGACATCGTGCATGCCGACTTTGGCGAGCGCTTGTTGCGACATCTTTGCACGCACGATGTGATCGGCGTCGCTGGTGCAAGCGAACTTGTTAACGGCGACTGGCGCCACGCCGGTCCGCCCTTTGTGCACGGGCAGATCATCCATTGCCCGCCCGGCGAAACCGGCAACATTTATCTCGCAGTCGGACTGCAAGCACCGATCATTAAAAACATCTGCGCAATCGACGGCGTGTTCATTGCGATGCATCGTCACGTATGGGAATCAGTTCGATTCGACGAAGCAACGTTCGATGGATTTCATCTTTACGATATCGATTTCACGTGGCGCGCGCACCTTGCCGGTTTCAACATGGCGGTGCCGTTGGACTTGTTGTTGATCCACTTCTCGACGGGTCGTTACGACGTGAAGTGGCAGACCTTCAATGCCCGGTTTCTCAGGAAGTTTCCGCAATTATCGAACCAGCCCAGCATGGTGCGATACGCCAATATTCATGTGAGATTACAAAATCTGGAGCAGGTGGAGCGCCTGCACACCGGACTGCTTCATCATCGTTTCGGCGCGTGACAGTCGGCGGCAGACAACATTATTTTTAGCAAACACAAGAGCGGGCGCGGTGTCTGGCGGCAAAATTGGCCGTGAGGGCCGTCAAATGGCGATCTGCCTGCAAACGATTTGATGCGCGACACTGCTCGCGCCGACTATTTTTTTTCTTCGTCCGGTTTCTTGCTCAATTCGGTGACGTAGTCGTTGTATTCCTTGACCGCGCTATTGCCGATGTCGGAGTGAAGCTTCACCAATTCCGTTTGCGCTTTGACGAATGCCTGCAGGCATTCACGAAAAAGCTTTGCGTCTCTATCGAAAGTCTTGAGTTGGTTTTTGGTGGCGAGTCGACCGGGCTGATCAGGCTTCATGCAGGTGTGGCCGGGGCGCGCGGTCGCGGGGACGGCAGCAGGGGTCTGCGCGGCTGCAATGGCTGTGAACCCGACCGATAAAACGATGACCAAACGTTTGAACATGGTGCTTTCCAGAAAAATCAATCAATAGCCGCGCTGAGGCCGGGGTGCAGGCGCCTCGATGACTTTTTTCGGTGCGTCCGCCGTTTCTTTTGGCGTCACGATTTTGATCGCCTGCTCTGAGAACGTGTTGTAGTCTTTGGCCGCTGCGTCTGCGGCAGCCGCAGCCGCAGTGGCTGCTTGCGATGCGTCTAGTGCAGATGCTTTGAAGGCTTCGGCTTGTTTTTGTTTGGTCGCCGCGATAAGCTTTTGGCTTTCAGAAAACGCCTGCACGCAATTTCTGAATGTCTCGAGCGAGCGGATGAACGCGTTCGCATCCGCCGCGACAAGTTTTTTCGTCGCATCCGGCATTGCCGGTTTTGCGCACCCTGAGGTGGCCAATGGCGGTGTTTGTGAAAGCACGGTTGTGGATAGCGCCGCGATAACAAAGCCGACTACAAAGCTGATTGAATGAAATTTCATCGTGTTTACCTAATCAAAAGTTTGTGGATTGTGCCGTCATACAACGAATTTAGCTAACGGCTTTTTTTGTCGCAGCCGAGACCGACGTGCGCTGAAGCCATGCGCGAACGGATTGAATAATGCCGTCGCGATTGAGGCCGCAATCTGCAAGCAATGCAGCTGGATCGCCATGCTCTACGAACTGGTCGGGCAGACCCAGATGCAGCATGGGAATGCTCAGATCTTGCGCCGCCAGCGATTCCGCCACCGCGCTACCAGCACCACCCATCACCACGTTTTCTTCCACAGTGACGAGGTAGTCATGCGTTGTGGCCAGTTTGAAAACGAGTTCGTGATCAAGCGGTTTGACAAAGCGCATATTGGCCACGGTGGCGTTGAGTTCTTCACCCGCGTCAGTGGCGGGTTTGACCATCGAGCCGAAGGCAAGAATGGCGACGCGCCTCGCATCGAAGCCTTTGAATTCGCGTGTCAGCACCCCTTTGCCGACGGGAAGAGCGGTCATTTGTTTTTCGATAGCCACACCCGGACCGGTACCGCGCGGATAGCGGATAGCGGAAGGCGAATCCAGCGTCATGCCGGTGTAGAGCATTTGACGGCACTCGTTTTCATCGGCCGGTGTCATCACGGTGATATTTGGAATGCAACGCAAATAGGAAAGATCGAATGCGCCGTGATGAGTTGGTCCGTCGGCACCAACCAAGCCACCGCGATCAAGTGCAAACACGACCGGCAGATTCTGGATTGCCACGTCGTGAATCAATTGGTCGTAGCCACGCTGCAAAAACGTGGAATAAATCGCCAACACAGGGCGCATTCCGTCAGCAGCGAGACCCGCGGCGAAGGTGACGGCGTGTTGTTCGGCGATGGCTACATCAAAATAGCGGTTCGGGAATTCTTGTGAAAACTTGACCATGCCCGAGCCTTCGCGCATCGCCGGGGTGATGCCGACCATGCGTTTATCGGCGCGCGCCATATCGCACAACCACTCACCAAAAATTTGCGTGTAGGTGGGCTTGGGTTTGGCATCAGGTACCGGCACCGGTTTGGCGATGCCAATTTTTGGATCGAATTTGCCCGATGCGGCGTGATAGTGGATCGGGTCTTCCTCAGCCAGTTTGTAGCCTTGGCCTTTGCGTGTCGCGATATGCAAAAACTGCGGGCCGTCGAGCTTGCTAATGTTTTTTAGCGTATCGACCAGCACATCGACATTGTGACCATCGATGGGTCCGGTGTAATTGAAGCCGAATTCCTCGAACATGATCGACGGCGTGATCATGCCTTTTGCATGCTCTTCCACACGTTTGGCGATTTCCATGAACGTGGGCGTGGCGGAAAGAATTTTTTCGGCTGTTTTTTTGGTGTTGGCGTAAAACCGTCCCGACATCAGCTTGGACAGATAGTTATTGAGCGCGCCGATGCTTTCCGAAATCGACATGTCATTGTCGTTGAGGATCACGATCACGTTCTCGCGGCCAACATTGTTCATCGCCTCAAAGGCCATGCCGCCGGTGATCGCGCCATCTCCAATGATGGCCACGGCTTTGCGCGCGGAGCCGCTCAACCGCGCCGCGACCGCCATGCCGAGTGCGGCGGAAATGGATGTCGAGGAGTGTGCCGTGCCGAAGGTGTCGTAAATACTTTCTTCGCGGCGTGGGAATCCAGCGATGCCGCCCTTCTGGCGCAGCTTGGGCATACCGGCTTTGCGGCCAGTAAGAATCTTGTGGCCGTAGGTCTGATGGCCGACATCCCAAACCAGCCGATCTTCGGGTGTGTTGAATACGTAATGCAGCGCGATGGTGAGTTCGACAGTGCCCAAGTTCGACGAAAAATGTCCACCAGTCGAGGAGACCGATTCGACGATGTATTCGCGCAATTCTTTAGCGAGCGGCGAAAGATCGCGCCGATCCAGGCGGCGCAGATCGGCGGGGTCGTTAATATTGTCGAGCAACGGATATTTATTCATGAGTTTTTATGCAACTTTTAATGCTGACGCTGAACGATGAATTCTGCCAATTGACGAAGGCGCGCAGCATTGCCGCCAAAGCCACTCAGCGCATCGAGGGCACCTTGCAATAATTCTGTCGCAAATTGTTTGGCCGGTGTCAGACCCATCAAACTCACGTAAGTGGGCTTGTTTGCATCCTGATCCTTGCCTGCCGTTTTACCTAGTTTCTCGGTATTAGACTCGCAATCAAGAATGTCGTCCACTACCTGAAAAGCCAGCCCTACCAGTTTGGCGTAACGATCCAGGTGCGCCATTTCGGCATCGCTGAGCGGTTTGCCGCAATAAGCCCCCAGCAGCACGGATGCGCGAATCAGTGCGCCGGTCTTCAGAATGTGCATGAACTCCAATTCCGGCAGCGTGATTTGTTTGCCGACATTGGCCAGATCGATCGCCTGTCCGCCCGCCATGCCGTGCGAGCCGCAGGCGCGCGCAAACAATTGCTGCATCTTGATCTGGGTTTCAGCCGAATCGGCAAGGCTCACACTCGACATCAATTCAAACGCCAGCGCTTGCAAGGCGTCGCCCGCCAATAATGCGGTCGCTTCGTCGAATTCGATGTGACAGGTTGGCTTGCCGCGACGCAGGACGTCGTCATCCATACAGGGTAAATCGTCGTGCACCAGCGAATAAGCGTGAATGATTTCCACCGCAGCGGCCACGATTTTTACACGCGCAGGATCGGCCTCATTGATCAATCCGGCCGCAAAGGCCAGCATCGGGCGCACCCGCTTGCCGCCACCGAGCGTGGCGTAACGCATGGCGTCGTGCAGCCGGACCGGTACGGTCGTGCTGGCGGGTAGCAGTGTTTCCAGCGTGCGTTCCATGTCGAGCGCAACGTGGCGCGCCCAATCCTGAAAATCCGGCATGAGATCAGGCTGAGGCCGGGAAATCTTTAAGTTCGCCGCCATCAAGCACTTTTATTTTTTGTTCGGCATCTTTCAACACACCTTCGCAAAACTTGAGCAGTTCGGTGCCGCGTTGGTAAGCGGTGAGCGATTCTTCCAGCGGAAGCTGGCCACTTTCCATTTTTTCGACGAGCATGTCCAGTTCGGCCAGCGCGGCTTCGAAATTCTTTGGGACGGATGATGTTGTTTTGGGCATTGGCGAAGGCTTTCTGCAATCTGAAATCATAGCAGAATGTGCTTATTCCAGTCCACGCCGCACAACGTCTCGCTGACTGTAGGACACACCTAAACCTAAGCAAAAATCCTTGCCCTTTTGAGGCCGTTGGGGCACACTGCCGATTCCTTTTCGTGGGTTCCCGCTAGGGAATTCGTTTTACGGGACGGAGTCTGTGGAGTTAAAAGCTAACAAACTCGATCGCCCAGGTGTTTTTACTCATCCGCGCCTGCTGTGGCGGACACATTGGGGGTAAGGACGATGTCCGAACTACTCGGTGCGCGAGAGCTTGCTCCCGTCACGACGCAATTACCTGTCAGTTGGTATTTTGATCACGCCATTTATGCGCGTGAGATGGACGTTTTTTTCAAAAACGGCCCGGGATACGTCGGCCATGAATTGATGGTGCCCAACGATTTCGACTATCGCGCGCTCGAAATGACCAATGGCGCGTGGGCGCTGGTCAATGACGGTGTCGGTATCAATATGGTCTCCAACATCTGCCGCCACCGACAGGCGGTCATGCTCAAAGGTGCCGGCCAATTACTGACCGGCAATATCGTATGTCCGCTGCATCGCTGGACGTATGACGGCACCGGCAAACTTTTGGGGGCACCGCATTTTCCACAGCAGCCTTGTCTGGATCTGCCTAAAAAGAAACTGCAAAAATGGAACGGCATGTTGTTTCAGGGCCCCCGCGATATCGTCGGCGATCTCGGTCGGCTCGGCTGTGTGAAGGATCTCGATTTCACCGGCCACATACTCAATAAAGTGGAAGTCACCGAATACAACTTCAACTGGAAAACTTTCATTGAGGTCTATCTCGAGGACTATCACGTTGAACCATTCCATCCGGGCTTGGGCAAGTTCGTCGATTGCGACAAGCTCGATTGGGAATTCGGCGACTGGTACAGCGTGCAGACGGTGGGCGTGAACAAGTCGCTCTCAAGACCCGGTACCGAAACATACAAAAAATGGCACGAGATGGTGCTGCAATTTCGCGGTGGTGTTGAGCCCTCCAAGGGTGCCATCTGGCTCACCTACTACCCGAACATCATGGTCGAGTGGTATCCGCACGTGCTGGTGATCTCCACTATCGTCCCGCGCGGGCCGGAGCACTGCACCAACATCGTCGAATTCTATTATCCGGAAGAAATTTCCCTGTTCGAGCCGGAGTTCATCGCGGCTGAACAAAAGGCCTACGACGAAACCGCGCTCGAAGATGAGGAAATTTGCCAACGCATGAACGACGGTCGCAAACTCCTTTGGCAGGAAGGGCGCGATGAACAAGGCCCGTACCAGTCGCCGATGGAAGATGGCATGGTGCACTTCCACGAATTCCTGCGTCGGGAGCTGGCGCGCCGGTGAATTGCGAAAAAGTATAGCTCTGGCGCGAGTTCTTCAGGCATTATTGCTCTGGCAAGCTCGTCGACGCCAGCGTTCCCTGAACCTGGCACGACCCCTTCGCTCTCGTGCAACATCTTCACGCCCCGCTACAATGCAATGAGGTGATCGTGCGACGCGTGGTGTCGTATGGAAATTTCAGTAGCGTCAGCAGGAACATATGCAGCCAGCCAAAATATTTATCCCGTTTGTGTTGTTGGTGCTTGCCGGTTGCGCGGGCATCAGCGGCGAAAAACGCCACACGCCAAGGGAAATCGCCGCTTATCTGCCGCAGGACTTTATCGCACCTATCGCATCAGCAGAAGGCGAACGCATCGCAGCCGCTGAACGAAGCGAGAAGATTCGATTCGCTCTTTCAGAGCCCATCGCGACGCCAGACGCCGCCAGTGGTGATGAAGAAAATGGTGCGCCTGGTGCGTTGTGGGCGATCGCGTTTCTCAATGCGGACCGCTCGCAGGGCTTGCGTATTTTGCAAAGCGCGCTCGTCGATATCGAGCAAAGGCCGGTGGATTTTCAGCGCGCTGTACTGTCGGCGGCCTACACCATGTACGCAACTGAATCGGCGACAACGCTGCTGCAACTACTTGACCGCATCGCGACCCCGCGCGAATTCGCTATCGCCGCTTACGCAGTTCTCAAGGCCACAGAGACGCCGGACACACGTGCGCGGCTGCGCGCCACGCTAAGCACGCGCTTTCCTGATTGGGCCAATGAACCACGCCTGATCGCACTCGACCATATGCTAAGCACTGATCTCATCAATGAGCGCACCTCGCGACCGCCAATGGTCGATCTGCTTGCGGCACCGTTGCGCCCGGGACTGCCGGTGGTGTTCAGTTTTCAGCGACCGGACCGCACGCGCGTGGGTTTGGCGATGGTGCGCGGTGAGGACGGTCGCTTTGTGCGCAATGCCGACGGTAGTTATTTCAACATCGCGCACTTAGCCTTGGCACTAAGCAATCTGCCCGGCACCATCACCAATGGCAATACACCACAGGGCTTGTTCACCATTGTCGGTGCAGGCACCGCTACCAATAAATGGATCGGCCCCACGCCATATCTGCACTCCAAGATTCCCAAGGAAGCCACCGTGACCGAGTATGAACACGCCAACGTGGAAGGCGAATGGAGCGCAGAGCTTTACGCAAATTTTCTGCCGCCATCGTGGCGAAATTATTTTCCATTCAAAGAAGCATGGCTAGCGGGCCTGGCCGGACGCAACGACATGCTGCTGCACGGCACCACCATCAATCCCGAGTACTACCGCAACAACCCTTACTATCCGGGCACGCCTTCGGCCGGCTGTCTTGTTGCGATGGAGTACTGGTCGAAATCCGATGGCAGGCTCATGCACAGCGATCAACTAACGCTGGCCAAGGCCTTCACCGCAGGCGGAAACGATCAGGGGTACCTCGTCGTTGTTGAGCTTGACGACCGTGCGGTACCGATAGTGTTGGCGGATGTGGTGCTGGATGTAATTGCTGCGGAAGCGCGCAGCAGACAAAGTGGTCGCTGAACGTCGCGAGCGCGGCGAACGCTGTTTCGTACTGAATCTGCCTTCTGCCAGCCTGCGTATATGGGTTGGCGCAAAACCGTGCCAAACCATCAATGACATTCAAGGGGTACCTCATGAAAAAAATTATCGCTGCATCGATTTTAAGCGTGGTTGCTACCGTCGCAACGGCGGCGGATGGTTTGATCGAAATAAAAAGTGCGCATGGTGCAGCCGAGACCGGCACGCGCCTGATAGCCGCAATTGAAGCCCGCAAGCTCACGCTGTTCGCACGAATTGATCACGCGGCGGGTGCCAAGAAAATCGACAAGACACTGCGCGCAACCGAAGTGTTTATTTTCGGTAACCCCAACGGCGGAACACCTTTGATGGAGTGCGCGCAGTCGATGGGAATTGATCTGCCACTAAAAATGCTGGTCTGGCAAACTGCGGATGGCAGCGTCATGCTCGGCTACAACGACCCCGTGTGGCTCGCCAAGCGACACGGCACCGCGTGCGAACAACCCGTGGGTAATATTTCAAAAGCGCTGGATGGCATCGCCAAGGCAGTGGTTGCGCCCTGAGTTTTTTCGCAATGAAGATCAAGCATTGGCGGACATCGTGGAAACAAAACGTCTTGAAAACCGCGCCAGTGCTTGTGTTTACTTACCCTGCATCTCTCGTTCGGCCAAAGCAGCCAAGATCTTCCCATGCACACCGCCAAAGCCGCCATTGCTCATCACCAGAATCTGGTCCCCGGGCCTTGACATGACCACGATGGCGTTGACCATGGCGGTGAGATCTTCAAATACTCCGGTTTTGGTGCCGATGGATTCGAGCGATTTGGCGACGTCCCATCCCAGATCTTTCGCATATACGAAAACCACGTCTGCGAGCGCGAGGCTGATCGGTAGCGCCGCGCGCATCGTCCCGAGCTTCATGGTGTTGGTGCGCGGTTCGATGACGGCGAATATGCGTTTCTCGCCGACGCGTCTCCTGAGGCCGGCAACGGTGGCGTGAATAGCAGTGGGATGGTGCGCGAAGTCGTCATACACCGTGACGCCGCCAATTTCGCCCTTATTCTCCATGCGCCTTGCGACACCTGTAAATTCGTTGAGCGCATCGATGGCCATTTTGGTTGGCACACCCGCTTGACGCGCGGCGGCGATGGCAGCCAACGCGTTCATGGTGTTGTGCGTGCCCATCTGGTCCCATTCGACCGTACCTTTATCGACACCTTTGAACAGCACATTGAACTGCGTTTCTCTCTCGGCGCGTTTGAAATCCCACAACATGCCCGGCCCGAATTCTTCCACGCTGCTCCAGCAGCCCATTTGCAACGCACGCTTCAGGTAGTCATCCCGACCATTGCTGACGATGAGCCCATTGGCGGGAACCGTGCGCACCAGATGATGAAACTGCGTCTGGATCGCTTCGACGTTGGGGAAAATATCGGCGTGGTCGTGTTCGAGATTGTTGAGGATCGCGGTACGTGTGCGGTAGTGGACAAACTTGGAGCGCTTGTCGAAAAACGCTGTGTCGTACTCGTCGGCTTCGATGACGAAAAACGGCGAGTCGCCTTTGGGTGAACGCGCCAATATACCAAAATTGGCCGGTACGCCACCGATGAGAAAACCCGGCGCGAGACCGGCGTGTTCGAGTATCCAAGCCAGCATCGCGCTGGTGCTGGTCTTGCCGTGGGTGCCTGCAACAGCAAGCACCCATTTGCCTTGCAACAGGTTCTCACCCAGCCATTGCGGACCGGAAATATAGGGCAGGCTGCGATTCAATATCTCTTCAATCACCGGCATGCCACGGGTCATAAAATTGCCGACCACGTACAAGTCGGCTTCGAATGCATCAACTTGTTCCGCATCAAAACCCTCATGCAGATGAATGCCCGCTGCTTCCAATTGCGTGGACATTGGCGGATAGACGTTTTCATCACAGCCGGTGACCGTGTGCCCCGCTTCGCGCGCAAGCACTGCAAGCCCGCCCATGAAGGTGCCGCAGATACCGAGGATATGGAGGTGCATACGGTTGATCAATCCTCAGAGTGCTGCGAATGAAGGGGCCAATTCATGACAAATTTTATCATCGGGGCGTGCCGCCACTGGACTTGCGACTGTCACGATATTTTCAGGCATTGAGCGTAAACTTGAGCGCTCTTGAAACGACTCACGTTGACCCACACCTAACAAACTTTGCGGCTGCCAACCTATTCCCATGGTCCCACATCTCACTACCTCGCTTACCGGCCCGCTTCTGGATCTGGAAAAGAAAATTCTCGATGCGCGGCCGAGCATCGAACGCTGGTTCCGCACCAAATGGATGACCGAGCTGCCACCGTTCTACACGTCGGTTGACTTACGCAACTCCGGCTTCAAGCTGGCCCCGGTAGATACCAATCTGTTTCCTGGTGGTTTCAATAATCTGAATCCGGAATTCATGCCGCTATGCATTCAGGCGGCCATGTCGGCAGTGCAGCGGGTGTGTCCGGACAAACAGCGCTTCCTGCTGATTCCTGAGAACCACACGCGCAATTTGTTTTACCTGACCAACGTCGCCGCGATCCAGAAAATTCTGCTCGGTGCGGGTCTCGATGTACGAATCGGTTCGCTGTTGCCAGAAATCACCGCGCCAACGGTGCTCGATTTGCCCAATGGTGACAAACTCACGTTGGAGCCGATCAAGCGCGTGGGTGACAAGCTAATGCTTGAGGGGTTTGACCCTTGTGCGGTGCTATTGAATAACGATCTCTCGGCAGGCGTGCCGGAAATCCTGAAAGGCCTTTCGCAGCCAGTGGTGCCGCCGTTGCATGCGGGCTGGACGACACGTCGCAAGACCCTGCACTTCCACGCCTACGACAGCGTGGCCGAAGAATTCGCCAAGCTGATCGGTATCGACCCGTGGTTCATCAATCCGATTTTCAGTCAATGCGGCAAGGTGAATTTCTCGGCGCAGGAAGGTGAAGAATGTCTCGCGGCCAATGTCGAAGCGGTATTGGGCGAAGTGAGTGCCAAGTACAAGGAATACGGCATTACCGAAAAACCATTCGTCATTGTGAAAGCTGATGCTGGAACTTACGGCATGGGCATTTTGACGGCGCGTTCGCCAGATGATGTGCGCGGGCTAAACCGCAAAGAGCGCAACAAAATGGCGGTAGTGAAGGAAGGCTTGGAGGTAAACGAAGTCATTATTCAGGAAGGCGTGCATACGCTGGAAAACCTGAACGGTGCCGTCGCTGAACCCGTGGTGTACATGATGGA
>JANOQY010000482.1:0-3621 GCA_031414995.1 Betaproteobacteria bacterium | reverse complement strand
AGCACTGGCCGACAACGATAAAGCGGCAGAGCAACAAGCCGCCGCCGCGCAGCCGTATGTGCGCAACGATATCAAGGTTGGTCGCAATGAACCGTGCTGGTGCGGCTCAGGCAAGAAATTCAAGCAGTGCCATGGGAAATTAACGTAGAACGCCCACCTCACCCCCGACCCCTCTCCCAGTGGGGAGAGGGGAGCAAAATGTTCCCTTCTCCCGGAAGCGGGAGAAGGGCTAGGGTTGAGGGTGGGCGGGCCTTTTCAGCCAAATATGCCCGTAAAGCCTCGCCAGTGCTAGAGTTTCAGTATTCCATGATCGCCTTCAACGACGCCCTGAAAGTATTCGAAACCAAAGACGCCGCCCGCCATGCGAGTGCGTTGTTTCAGGAATCGTTCAACAATACGTTCCCCGTGCCGGTGGCGTATCGCATTCTTGAAACGCAAATCCAGCCCGAAGATTGGCGCCAATATGTGGCCATGTACACGTGGCCGGACGGCACCGCTGAGTGCGTTGGTTTCTGCAATTTCGTCAAGTACAAAGACGTTTATCTTGAGGGTGGTCTGGCGGTACAAAAAAAATTCTACCGCAGATTGATGAAGGAACATTTTGCAGAATGCTCCGCGCGTGGTGGCATCGCGCAGATCATGATGGAGGCGGCAGCAACTGAACTGACCGATTGTGCGGCATGGTTCGGTTACGTCGGTGATGCAAAATCGATGCGGGTGGTGTTACGCGTGGGGTATGTCCGCACCGCGCATCAGTACCTGATCGTGAAGTGGATGCGCTCATTGCGTGAGACGGAGAAGCAAGCCTGGATTGACGAGGTCACGCGGATCGGGCTGTTCTAGAGAACGCTAAACTGAGAACACACCACATCAACTCAAGGCTTGATTTTCAGCACCGCATTTTCTGACGACACATAAAGCATGCCTGCTGCATCAACGGCAATTCCCGCAGGTGCACTTAAGCTCGCGGGTAATGTTCCCAAGACCACGCCGACAGCGCCTGCACTGCCCACAATCGTCGACACCACACCCGCTGGTGTTATTTTGCGCACTGCGTTGTTACCGGTATCAGCGACAAATATGTTGCCTGCGGCATCTGCCGTCAGTGCCCGCACGAAACCGAAACTGGCGTTGCCGCCGATGCCATCGCTGAATCTAATCGTACTGCCACCGGCCAAAAAGCTGGACGCACCTGCTGGTGTTATTTTAATAATTACACCCGATTGGGCGACATAAATATTATCGGCCCTGTCCACGGTGACCGCGTCGACTGCCTTATCAGCGGTTACGCATGTCGGCATGTTGGTACAGGAAAGTATGGTGTCGGTGCCGCCAGCCGTAACCTTGCGAATGATTGCGCCATCGGGCACGAACAATGTTCCTGCGCTGTCCACGGCAACGCCTACCGGCCTGCTCCTGCCCAGAAAAATACCAAAGAAACCACCCGAATACGTGCCATTCGGCCAGTTGGTTCCGGCCACGATTGTTTTTGTGCCATCGACACCGATCCGGCGAATCAAGTGAAAATATGGGTCCGCTACGAAGAGTGCGCCCGATCTGTCAACAGCGAGACCAAGCAGGAGCTCTGGACCGGAACGTACGCCGCCGGGGTTTGCGCTTTGGTTTCGCACAGCTGTGGCAAGGGTCGTCACCACGCCAGACGGCGAAATCCTGCGAATAGCGTCGTTGAGCGTATCGACAACAATAATATTGCCGCTCGCGTCGACGACGACATCACCCGGCCCTGAAAATCTTGCCGCCGCACCAGTACCGTCTGCCGTACCACTCGCTGCCGACGTGCCGGCAATATCGACTACGGATAAATTTGGTGTGACCTTTCTGATGAGGTTTTCAGCAGGCGCAGCGACGAAAATACTCCCGTCGGCTCCAATTGCGAGACCTGCGGCACTGATTCCTGGAAAAATGAAACGCGTGCCGTCAGCTTTGTTTATCTGAAGCGAGGAAACAAAACCATCCGGCGCCACTTTGCGAATACGGCTATTATCCAGCACGTACAGCATCCCATCGGCGTGAGCCGTAATAGCGACAGGGTGATCGAACTTCGCAACACCCAGACCGCCATCGGCAAATCCGAACGGGGCAACTCCATTTGACACCGTGGTTCCTGCAAATGCCGTCACTAAGCCTTCAGGCGTGATTCTTTTGATCAAACTTACATCGGAATCGGCTACGTAAACATTGCCTGTGCGGTCTACTGCCAGAGCGCTCAGACCACTGAATCCAGTCGCCAATGTTGTCACGACGCCTGCAGGCGTAATCTTGCGTACCCGGTTATATTCCGCCACGAACAATGTGCCGTTGGCGTCGATGGTGATGGCCTTTGGCACGAATAAGCGTGCAGCCGATCCCGTTCCATCAACAGTACCCTGAACTCCGGCAGCTCCCGCGACGGTGGTCACCAACCCTGTTGGCGTAATTTTACGAATCGTGCTGTTGACTGAGTCAGCCACGTAAACGTTCCCTGCCAAATCCACCGCAACGCCCGCTGGCGAACTGAACAGGGCAGCAGCGCCGACGCCATCAGCCGACCCTGCGACACCCGGTTTTCCGGCCAGCGTAATCACGCCAGTGGCAGTGATTTTGCGAATGGTGTGATTGGATGTATCCGCGACGTAAATATTGCCCGAGGCGTCAGAGGTGAGCCCCGTCGGGTGATTGAAGCGTCCCGGTGTGCCATCCGTGCTGCCGACACCGCCGACCGCGCCAGCCAGCAATGTCATCTCGCTGACTGGTGGAACGACAGGGGTTGGTGGCGGAGCCGTCGACGCGGAATCGCCGCCACCGCCACCGCAGCCTGCAAGTGTGACAAGCGCAATCGAACTGAAAGTCGCAAGAATAAGCTGCGTGTATCGTGGAAACGATTCGAAAGCTTTCATGGCGCTATTCCTTTGCGAGATTTCCGCAGTTTGTTTATTCGCAACGGCAAAGTGATTCTTGCGCACAGATGGGATCAGCAATGGCAGCAGTTGCCGCAGTTACGTTGGGCCCGGCGTCTTTGCCTTGCGTACACGCAGGTTGCCGGTTTGAAGTGCAACTCACCGAGCACCCAACGCACGCCTTGGTGCTTTGCGCAACGCATGCCCCGCCGCCAGAGGCGCCGGCGGGCGTAACAGAGGCAGCAGCCGGTGAAAGTTTGACGAACGGAGCGTTTGCATTGCTTGTCCCAAGTGCTGGCATCACGTAGAAGTTGTGACACGCGGCGAGCCCAAGCGAAAGCGTCAGAGCAATTATGATGCTTTTCATGGCGGCTTTAATCTTGCGTTGATAGAGTTGTTGCAGTGCGTACATTTCCAAGTTGGACAGGTTAGAGGTCTGTTAGTTCGGGTAAAAATGGCCGGCTAAATTTGATACCACGATTGCACCGCGGGCTACAGCGTCATCGGGTTGTACACGAATCTATTCGTCTTTCAGTTTCATTCGGAACGAACCATTAAAATAGCAACATGGCCAGCATCCCCATCCTCACCTACCACGCGCTAAACATCGCCGGTAACGATTACCTCGGCAATGATCACGTCGCATTTCGGGAGGATCTGCGCCTGCTCACATCGCTCGGCTGGAGAATTGTTCCAGCGACCGAAGTTGTTCGTTTGCTTGTTG
>JANOQY010000481.1:0-5443 GCA_031414995.1 Betaproteobacteria bacterium | reverse complement strand
ATGCGCTGCTTTCCCTCACCCTAGCCCTCTCCCCGAGGGAGAGGGAATATTCATTATTAATTGGGAGTTTGTGTTTTTGCCTCTCCTTTGGGAGAGGCCGACGCAACGCGGCGGGTGAGGGAAAGCGGTAAAAGAAAAAGTGATTATCGCATTGGCTCAGCTACGCGCCGCTCAGTGCGTCACTCGCCTGTAACGCAAACAACTTAATCCGCCTTAATCCCCGACTTCTTCACCACGTCGTTCCAGCGCGCCGCTTCGACCTTAATAAAATCAGCAAACTCTTTCGGCGTACTCGTCGAAGGCTCCGCAGCTTCCGCCTTCAGGCGATCCGCGACGGCGGCTGTCTTTCCCGCTTCTGCCGCAGCCTGCGCGAGCTTCTGAATGATTGCATCCGGCGTACCCGCAGGCGCAATCAAGCCATACCACTGCGAAGTCTCGAACCCTGGATAGCCTTGCTCGGCAACGGTTGGCACATCCGGCATCGCGAGTGAGCGCTTGGCGGTGCCGATGGCAATCGGGCGCAGCGTACCGGCCTTCACATGTGCCAGCAGCGGCGGCGCGCCGGTGAAAGTCCCGTCCGTGCGACCAGCGAGCAGATCGGTCATCATCGGACCGGTGCCTTTGTAGGGCACGTGGGTCGCGGTGAAGCCTGCGGTCAGTGCGATATACGCCATCGCGAGATGCCCCGAGCTGCCGTTACCGGCCGAACCATAGTTCAGCGCGCCCGGGCTATTCTTGGCGTACTCCACAAACTCCTTGAGATTTTTCACCTTCATTTTTTCCGAATTCACTACCAACAAGCTAGGCACTTTCGCCAGCAGCGTGATCGGCACAAAATCCTTGACCGGATCGTAAGGCAGCTTTGCAAACATGGCCGGATTCACAGCGAGTGTGCCGACGTGCCCGAGGATGATCGTGTAGCCATCAGGCGCGCTGCCCTTTACTTCCTGCATCGCGATATTGCCCGCGCCACCGGGTTTACTTTCAACAACAACAGACTGGCCGAGTATCTTCGACATTTCGCCCGCAAACGAACGCGAGACGATGTCCGAACTGCCGCCCGGTGCGAACGGCACGAGCAAGCGAATCGGCTTGTTCGGATATTGCGCATGGGCGACACCAGTTACGAGTGCTGCCATCACCGCGCAGACAGCCAAAATTTTCTTTTTCATATTGCTCCTCACGTGTTTTGTTTTCATCACAAGCGGAATTCCCGCATCCGGTAGAATCATCCACAATTGTGCATCCTTATCGGGGTGCAGTCACGCTCTAAAGGTCGCCCTCTCTCCCGGCCTCTCTCCCGTAAACGGGCGAGAGGAGCAAAGCGAAGGGCGCAGTCTGCAAACTCATTGCAGAAAGGCTAAAACAACATTTACCGCTCCGCCCTCCGCAACAGTTCCTCTCCCGCAACGCGGGAGAGGATGCCCGACAGGGCAGGTGAGGGCAAAACCGCTGCACCCTACCCCATTTAATATGAGCAACGAAAAATGACCACCCCCACCACCCCAAAATACCGCTCTTTCGCCATCACCCAGGGCAATGAACGCGCCCCCAACCGATCCATGCTGCGCGGCATCGGCTACCAGGATGACGACTTCAAGAAACCCTTCATCGGTCTCGCCAACGGCCACTCCACGCTGAACCCCTGCAACGCCGGCATCCAGCCGCTGGCCGATGCCGCTGACGCCGCCATTCGCGAAGCGGGCGGCATGCCGCAGATGTTCGGCACCATCACCGTCACCGACGGCATCTCGATGGGCACCGAAGGCATGAAGTATTCACTGGTCTCGCGCGAGGTGATCGCCGACTCCATCGAGACCGCCTGCCAATCGCAATTCATGGACGGCGTGCTCGCCATCGGCGCATGTGACAAAAATCTGCCGGGCGCCATGATCGGCGTGCTGCGCATGAACATCCCCGCCATCATGGTCTACGGCGGCACCATTAAGCCGGGCCACTACAAGGGTCAGGACCTGCAGGTCGTTTCGGTATTCGAAGCGGTCGGCGCATTCAACGCCGGCAAAATGAGCGAGGAAGATTTCGGCTGCATCGAGCGCTGCGCGATCCCAGGCGTGGGCGCCTGTGGCGGCATGTACACCGCCAACACCATGTCCAGCGCCTGCGAAGCGATCGGCATGTCGCTGCCTTACTCCAGCACCATGGCCGCGGAAGACGAAGAGAAGAAAGAATCCGCTGCCGAATCGGCACGCGTGCTGCTGAACGCCGTGAAGAACGGCCCGAATTCTGGTCTCCGGCCGCGCGATATCGTCACCCGCAAATCAGTTGAAAACGCCATCGCCGTCATCATGGCCGTGGGCGGCTCGACCAACGCGGTGCTGCATTTCCTCGCCATCACCCACGCGGCCGATGTGGATTGGACGATTGATGATTTCGAACGCGTGCGCAAGAAGGTCCCCGTGATTTGTGACCTGAAGCCTTCCGGCAAATACGTCGCGGTCGATCTGCATAAAGCCGGCGGCATCCCGCAGGTGATGAAGCTTTTATTGAACGCCGGATTGCTGCATGGCGACTGCATGACCATTACCGGCAAGACCATCGCAGAAACATTGAAAGATGTTCCAGACGTGCCGCCGAATTTCCCGAACACGGAACACCCCGTCATTCACACCATCGAAAACGCCCTCTACAAACAGGGCCACCTCGCCATCCTCAAAGGCAACCTCGCCCCCGAAGGCTGTGTGGCCAAAATCACCGGCCTCAAGAACCCTGTCATCACCGGCCCGGCGCGCGTATTCGATTCAGAGCCGCAACTGATGGAGGCCATCATGGCGGACAAGATTAATCACGGCGATGTGATCGTGCTGCGCTACGAAGGCCCGAAGGGCGGCCCCGGCATGCGCGAGATGCTGGCACCGACAGCGGCGCTGATCGGCAAGGGCTTCGGCGAAACGGTGGGGCTCATTACCGACGGACGATTCTCCGGCGGCACCTGGGGCATGGTGGTGGGGCATGTGGCACCCGAAGCATTCGTGGGTGGCACGATCGCGCTGGTGCGCGAGGGAGATTCCGTCACCATCGATGCGATCAAGCTGCTGATTCAGTTGAATGTGGATGAGGCGGAGATTGCGAAGCGGCGGGCGGGGTGGAAGGCGCCGGCGCCGAGGTACACGCGGGGGGTGTTGGGGAAATACTTCAAGTTGGTGGGGACGGCTAGTAAGGGTGCGGTGACGGATTAGCCGGTTGTTTAATTGCCGAAACTTAGAGTTTGAAGGTATTGCGAAACGATGTGCGCAGCAGCTAAATCATGCCTAATTTGCTTTTTTCGACGCAATTGACGAAAAATGCAATAATCACATCGCCGCAAATGCCCGGCGTTGAAAGGAATTAAATTGTTACTCGAATTTGGTTTAAAGAATTTCTTCTCTTTCAAGGAAGGAATTTCTGTTTCCTTCAAACTTGATGAGAATTGCCCGAGAAGTATCTCATTGGGTAAGGATTTTTCAACGGTTCTTTGCATCAAAGGCGCCAATGCTTCGGGAAAGACACATCTCCTTAAAGGCTTGGCTTTTCTCAGATATTTTTGTACCGACTCTTTCTCCGCGGACCCAAAAGCGGAGATCGTGATTGAGCCATTTTTCGATAGCAAGGAGCCTTGCGAGTTTTACGTCGAATTCAGAGTGAAGCAAACTACATATTTATATGAGCTAGTCGTCGCAGCCAATGGCGTGGTAGAAGAAATAATTTATAGAACTATTTCAAAACGAACGAAGATATTTCACCGCTCACAAAACGTAGTCAAACTCGCAACTAAGGAGCTCTCAAATATTGGCTCACTCAAGCTTCGAAAAAACGTTTCAGTAATTGCTCTCGCGCACCAGTACGAACTCACTGAACTACAGGATTTGTACGCCTTCTTCGAAAACATTCATCCCAACGTCAATTTCGCTGGCAGGATTGAGGGGCCTTTCGCAGACGTAGATACTGTCGCGGCAATCTTGCACAAGAACAAAAGCTATCTTGAGTTCACAAAGAAGTTCATCAGTGAGTGTGATGTTGGCATATCGGACATTACGATACATGCGAGGACAAGTGATATATCGGCTGATTCAGGTACCAAGAAAAAATACTTCCCGATCTTTCATCACGGCAGTGGCGGAAAAAGCCACGGCATTACTCGACACACAGAATCAAGCGGGACTCAAGCACTCTTTGCAGACTTGTTGTTATACAAGTTAACTTTGTTATGTGGTGGGGTATTGGTACTCGACGAATTTGATGTGTTTTTACATCCCCACATTCTTCCGAAGTTGTTGAAGTTGTTCATGGACCCTAAGTTGAACAAAAAGAATGCGCAAATAATTTTCTCCACACATAACTCGGAAATACTGAACGACATGGGTCGATATAGGACCTACCTAGTCAACAAGCACGAGAATGAGAGTTTTGCCTATCGTCTTGACGAATTGCAGGGTGACATCCTAAGGAACGATCGTCCGATCCGGCCAATGTATGAGGATGGAAAGATCGGCGGCGTCCCGCGGTTATGAAGAGATTCGGGAGCAAGCGTAAAGACAGTTTTATCGACGAAATTCGCCGATCAACAGTTAGCGTTGAGCTAGATCGACTCGTAGAAAAATGCAAATTCAGTTTCGCATATTTCACGTCTCATGCGGCTGGCCTCTGTTTTGAGGACTGCAACCAAGGACAGCTCTCGAAGTTATTGAACAAACTAAAAGACTACTCCTGTTTCCCGTTGACACATTGGAAAACGATGACAGTTGGAAAGAGCGGAAGGGTTTTGTCGATTTACGGTGACTTTCCAAGCAATTCTGACTTCGATCATCCATCACATGTACCCCAGTTTGTTCGCTGGGGCCGCTTTCGACTTGAGCACTCAGTCAGGCTAGTTGGTTTTGTAGTACCGCCGGACTACGATGACGCACTTCACTCAAATGGGCATAGATTTGATGGCAATACTTTTTACGTGGTCTTTCTAGATTTCCATCACAAATTTTATAAGTCCGGCGAGGCGGCCTAGCCGCCACAGCCCCAGGGTCAGAGTCGAATTCCCCAACGGAGTTTGAAGGCAGGTCTCGCAATATTGCATTCGAATGAAAAGCGATATTTCAGCGAATCAAAGGGCGCAGCCTCACCCCAATATCGTTGCTACCGGCAATCGTTGATTAGCGGGGTCATTGGCCTGCCCAATAAGTCTTTGTTGAGGCCACTGGCATCAATGTGCCCGCGCCGCTCCTGCAGACAAAACGTGCCCCTCATGGTTTTGATTTCTGCCTTGCGGATGCCATCGTTTCCGATGTAATCGCGAACTGAGAAACTGGTTGTTGGCGGCACCGCGTCGAGTTTGGCGCGTAACTTTTGAATAGGCGTTTTTTCAGCCGCCTTAGGTTCGCGATCCGGAAAACCGAGTACTTCAATGGTTGGAATTTCTTGCACCAGCGGTGGCGTCTTTTTATCGGCAGGG
>JANOQY010000480.1:0-7129 GCA_031414995.1 Betaproteobacteria bacterium | reverse complement strand
GAAATTGAGTGTCGTACAATCTTGATTGAGGTAAATTTATGTTTGGGACAATTGATTGCCCCGTCCAACAGACTTTTTTACAAGGAGATAAAGTTGAAAAATAGAAAATCCATGCAGCTCATTGGCGCGATGCTGGTCTTTGCGGCGTCAACGTCTGCGTTTGCGGAACTATGTACCGTTGGCAGGAAGACAGAAGTGCTGTGGAAAGGAAGCTGGTACAAAGCGTCAGTCGTCGAGGCCGGCAAGAATCGCTGCTACGTCACCTATGCCGGCTACGAAAGTAGTTATGACGAATGGGTCGGCCCAGAGCGCCTGAAAATCAAAGTGCTCTGGAAGGGCGATTGGTACCCGGCCAAGGTGCTGAGCCAAGAGGATTCCGGCTATTTAATCAGCTATGACGGCTACAAATCTTCAGACGATGAAGTAGTGCCATTGTCGCGTATCCAGATTCGATAGTTTTTAGTCAACCTCCTCCCCCTTGAGAAAAGGGGGAGGGCTGCTACCCCAAAAACGTCAGCCGCGCCTCAGTCCCGCCGCCTACGCGTGGTAGTAAATCAAATCTGGCCCCATGCATGCGTGCGATGCGCTCAACAATCGCCAGACCCAATCCGGCACCGGATTCGCCGCTGCGCGCGCTATCGAGCCGCGTAAATGCTTTTTTAAGCCGTTCCACTTCCTGCACCGGAATGCCGGGGCCACGATCAAACACACTTAGAATACTTGCGCCGTCGGTGCCCTCGCTGCCGTCCCGCCGGGTTTGAATGGTGATGTCGCCCCCACGGTGTTTTGCGGCATTGTTGATGATGTTGTCGATGGCGCGTTGCATGGCGACTGGTCGCAGCATCAGCGGCAGCAATTCCGCCAGTTCGGTTTTTGCCGTTACCTGGGGCAATTAGGGGTCAGCGTCAATTGTTTTGCGCGAGCAGGGAACATTTGCCCAGACCAACAGCAGATTTCTCACCCGATAAAAACTGGGTTCGAAATGACAGTGGGGGAGTGTTTCGCAGACTCGCGCGATCGCAGCCAGAAATTTTTTCAAAAATAACAAACTCTATATTTGGCGGGCCTGATGGAGCAAAAATGCTCTGAAATGCCCTCTAGTGATTGAGTTTGGCCATTTCAATCTGCTAATCCGCTGTGGATGCATATCGATTTATGTGACGCATCTTGCGTAAGCGTACATTTCTATATATAACAACTAGGCATATAAAACTGAAATAAAGTATTTATGTATATATAAGGTCGGACGTTAACATCCATTTCTTATCAACAGGATGCGACGATTTCATTGTTGGCGGCAGTTGGTTTCGCGCAATGATGATCCGAAAAAAATATGTACAAATACGATGGATATGACCAAACAATCGTCGACGAGCGCGTCGCACAGTTCCGCGACCAGACGAGACGTTTTTTGGTTGGCGAACTGAGCGAAGACGAATTTCGACCATTACGTTTACAGAATGGCTTGTATATCCAAAAGCACGCGCCGATGCTGCGCGTGGCGATTCCGTATGGCTTATTGTCCACGCGGCAATTGCGGATGCTTGCAGACATCGCCCGCAAATATGATCGCGGCTATGCGCACTTCACTACACGCCAGAACATCCAATACAACTGGCCGAAACTTGAGGAAGTGCCCAACATCCTTGCCGATCTCGCAAGCGTCGAAATGCACGCCATACAGACTTCGGGTAACTGCATTCGCAACACAACATCGGACCAATTTGCGGGAATCGCATATGACGAGCTGATCGACCCGCGTCCGTATGCCGAACTGATTCGGCAATGGTCCACGTTTCATCCTGAGTTCGCATATCTGCCGCGTAAATTCAAGATCGCTGTGAATGGTGCAGTTGAAGACCGCGCCGGTACGTTGTTTCATGATATCGGCGTGCATACGGTGCGCGACGCAGCGGGCGAAGTCGCCTTTCGTATTCTCGTCGGTGGTGGCTTGGGGCGTACGCCCATTCTTGGTCACGTCATACGCGAATCGTTGCCGCGCGAGCATCTGTTTACGTATCTCGACGCCATCCTGCGTGTCTACAATCGCTTTGGCCGTCGCGACAATATGTACAAGGCGCGCATCAAGATTCTGGTGAAAGAGCTGGGACTGGCTCGCTTCTCTGCGGAGGTCGAGGCCGAGTGGATACATCTGAAAGGTGGCCCTTCAACGCTGACACAGTCTGAAATTGATCGCGTGGCGGCTTTCTTTATCGACCCTGCATACGAGAAACTGCCGGCGGTGAATGCGGATTTTGAGCGGCACCAACTGGAGAATAAAGCGTTCGCCCGCTGGGTCGAGCGCAACGTGTTTGGCCACAAAAAAACGGGCTATGCGGCAGTCACCCTGTCGCTCAAAAAGACCGGCATCGCCCCGGGGGACGCCACCGATGCGCAACTCGATGTCGTTGCCGATCTTGCAGACCGCTACAGCTACGGTGAAGTTCGCGTATCGCACGAACAGAACCTGATCCTGGCGGACGTAAAAAAAGCAGACTTGTTCGCTGTGTGGCAAAAAGCCAAAGAGATCGGCTTTGCCACGCCAAACATCGGCCTGCTGACCGACATCATTGCCTGCCCCGGCGGCGATTTCTGTTCACTGGCGAATGCCAAGTCGATCCCGGTCGCGGAAGCGATTCAGCGCCGCTTCGATGATCTGGATTACCTGTTCGACATCGGCGATATCGCCATCAATATTTCCGGTTGCATGAACGCCTGCGGACATCATCACGTTGGGCACATCGGCATTCTCGGTGTGGATAAGCATGGGTCGGAGTTTTATCAGGTCACCATCGGCGGCTCTCAAGGTTTGGGTGCGTCGCTGGGCAAAGTGATTGGCCCTTCATTCGCGCAGGATGAAATGGCGGATGTTGTCGAAAAACTAATCGCGACTTACGTAGAGCTGCGGCACGAAGATGAACATTTTCTCGACACGGCAAAACGTATCGGCTTGGAACCATTCAAGGCTCGCGTGTACGACAAGAAGGCCGGCCATGCGGCTTCGGAGGTCGCCAGTGTCTGACTTCCGCTACATCATCCGGGACTTTGATGTCATTGCAGACGACTGGCTGGTGCTCCCTGCTATCGCGGATGGCGCTTCGGCAGCGCTCCCGGACGGCAAATTGATCGTGCCCTTGAACGTTTGGATGGCGCAGACCGATACGTTGACTGAACGCAAGCTGCCGGTGGGTATTTGGCTAGACAGCAACCAGGACCCGGCAGAAATCGCTAATGCAGTAAACAGCTTTGCTGTCGTCGCCGTGAATTTTCCAAAGTTTGCCGATGGACGCGGCTATTCGATTGCCACATTGCTGCGCAGCCGATACGGCTACAAGGGTGAACTGCGTGCCATAGGCGATGTGCTGCGCGACCAGTTGTTTTATATGCATCGCGTGGGTTTCAATGCCTTTGCGGTACGTGCGGACAAAGACATTCACGACGCGCTGAAGGCACTCAAGGACTTCTCCGTCAAGTACCAAGGTTCGGTATCTGAGCCGAGACCGCTGTTCAAACGTCGTCGAATTCCCGAGGCCGCTTGATGACCCCGGATCTTCCCCGTGACACCAAAGTCGCCCGACTGCGCGAATTGCTGGGCCGCATCGAACGTGACTTTGCGCCAGCTGCGTTCGCCAGCAGCTTTGGTGCTGAAGACATGGTGCTCACCGACCTGATCGCGGTCGAGTTTCGCGGCATTCAGATATTCACACTTGACACCTTGCGTCTGCCAATAGAGACGCTCGCGCTGATGGATCTGACGAGAAAAAAATATGGTTTTCGTCTCGCCACCTATACGCCAATCTTCGAAGTGGCTGACGATTTTGTGAAGCGTAACGGTTTGTTTTCCATGTACGCAAGCGTTGAGAGCCGCAAGTCCTGCTGCTACATCCGCAAGGTCGAGCCACTCAATCGCGCGCTCGTCATGAAAAAAGCCTGGTTGACTGGGCTTCGCCGCGAACAGGCACCTTCACGTAATGGCTTGGGCGAGTCCGAATTCGACGCCGAGCACAAACTCACCAAATTCAATCCGCTGATTGATTGGACCGAGGACGATGTCTGGGCGTACATCCGCGCCAACGATGTGCCCTACAACGCGCTGCACGACAAGGGTTATCCCAGCATCGGCTGTGAGCCCTGCACCCGTGCCGTGAAGCCGGGTGAAGACCCTCGCGCCGGGCGGTGGTGGTGGGAGCAGACAGGCGCGGGCGGCCAGCAGGAATGCGGCCTGCACGTGAAGGCAGTGGATATTAGCGGTCTGAAATTGCAAGTTGGAGTGACAGCATGAGTGCAGTTCTGAAACAGCAATACGAGTCGTTTGGCGCGCGCACCAATGACGTGCCAGTCAATGATCATTTGGATTGGCTTGAATCCGAAGCCATTCACGTCATGCGCGAAGTCGTTGCCGAGACAAAGAATCCGGCGCTGCTGTTTTCAGGCGGCAAGGACTCTATCGTCATGCTTCGATTGGCCGAGAAAGCATTCCGGCCGGATCGCTTTCCGTTTCCGCTGCTGCACATCGACACTGAACACAATTTCCCCGAGGTCATTGCGTTTCGCGATGAGTGTGCTGCGGAACTGGGCGAAAAGCTGATCGTACGTTCGGTGCAGGATTCGATCAATACCGGACGTGTGGTGTTGCGCCGGACCGATGAGAGTCGCAATGTCCATCAGACGGTGACATTACTCGACAGCATCCGAGAATTTGAATTCGATGCGCTGTTTGGTGGTGCGCGCCGGGATGAAGAAAAAGCCCGGGCCAAGGAACGCATCCTTTCGCACCGCGACGAATTTGGCCAGTGGGATCCAAAAAATCAGCGTCCTGAACTGTGGGATTTGTACAACGCGCACCTGCACATGGGAGAGCATTTCCGTGCGTTCCCGATTTCCAATTGGACCGAGCTCGACGTGTGGCAGTACATCGCACGCGAAAAATTGGCGGTGCCGAGCATTTACTACGCACATGAACGTCTCGTTGTTGATCGCCATGGATTGCTCGCGCCGATTACGGAAATCACCCCGCCACGTGCGGGTGAGACGCCGGTGTTGCGCACGGTTCGGTTTCGCACCGTTGGCGATATTACGTGCACCTGCCCGGTGTTGTCGGATGCTTTGAGCGTCGATGAGATTTTGCTGGAAACAGCGGTGACGCGGATTACCGAGCGCGGTGCGACGCGCATGGATGACCAGACTTCTGATGCTTCGATGGAGTTGCGGAAGAAAGAGGGTTACTTTTGATGACCACCACCGTAGACACCCTCCGCTTCACCACTGCTGGCTCCGTCGATGACGGCAAGAGCACGCTCATCGGCCGCCTGCTGTACGACACCAAATCGATCCTCGAAGATCAACTGCTGTCCATCGAAAACACCACCGCAAGGCGCGGCGGCAAGGGCGTGGATCTGTCGCTGCTTACCGACGGCCTCACCGCAGAGCGCGAGCAGGGCATCACGATCGACGTGGCCTACCGCTACTTCGCCACTTTGAAGCGTCGCTTCATCATCGCCGATACACCCGGTCACGAACAATACACGCGCAATATGGTCACCGGCGCCAGCACCGCGGACCTGTCGCTGATCCTGGTCGATGCCAGCAAAGGGTTGCAAACCCAGTCACGCCGTCACGCCATCATTGCTTCGCTGCTGGGTATTCCGCATGTCGTCGTCGTGGTGAACAAGATCGATCTGGTGAATTATTCGCAGGACGTGTTCGATAGTATTCGCAAAGATTTCATCGCCTTCGCCCGCACATTGAATTTCGCCAGGGTCGATTTCATTCCGGCCTCAGCGCTTGAGGGCGATATGGTCGTGGATCGTGGTGAGCGTCTGAACTGGTATCAGGGGCCGACTTTGCTCGAATTGCTGGAAACCACCAAGGCCGCGGAGAGTGCTGCGGGAGATTTGCGCTTTCCGGTTCAGTTGGTTGCACGGACCAAGTTCGGCGCGAAATCGGAGTTCCGCGGCTATATGGGGCGCATCGAATCCGGCCGCGTCTCGGTCGGCGATCGGATTGCCGTGCTGCCTTCAGGTTTGGAGGCCACGGTTCAAGACATCGTCAAGCTCGATGGCAGTTTGAAAACAGCATCTGCACCGCAATCAGTCACCTTGCTGCTGGATACGCAGATCGATATTTCGCGCGGCGACCTCTTCGCGCACGTGGAAGATCTGCCAACCGTCACCAACCAGATCACGGCCAATCTGTCGTGGATGTCTTCGCAGCCGCTGGATGCCAGCGGAAGGTATCTCATTAAACATACGACACAGACAGTCCGCGTCGTGTTGGAAGGAATCGACTACCGGCTCGACGTAAATTCGCTCGAACGGGAAACCGGCGTAACCACGTTCAAGTTGAACGACATCGGTCGTGTCCGGTTGAAGACTCTGCGCCCACTGATGATCGACTCATATCGCGCCAATCGTGCTACTGGCAGCTTTATCCTCATCGACGAAGTCACCAACCAGACGGTCGCAGCGGGCATGATCCTGGGCGAGGTCGGTGATGACTAAAGTTTTTCTCGTTGGTGCAGGTCCGGGCGCGCCCGACCTGCTGACATTGCGGGCAGCACGCCTGCTCGCAGAGGCCGACATTGTTTTTTACGATGCGCTGGTGCACCCGGAAACAGTCGCGCTCGCTGCCAAAGCGAAGAAAGTCGCCGTGGGAAAACGTGCGGGGCGGGTTTCCACCGACCAGCGCTTTATCAATCGCCAGTTGGTCGAAGCCGGTCGGCAATACCAACATGTCGTGCGCCTCAAAGGTGGTGATCCGATGATCTTCGGTCGCGCGCAGGAAGAAATCGATGCACTCAAAGATGCCGGTATTGCGTTTGAAGTTGTGCCTGGCATTACGGCTGCTTTGGCTGCAAGCGCGTCGCTGGGTATTTCGCTCACGCGACGCGGTGTCGCACGCACGGTGAGTTTTGCCACGCCTCGCATCGGGCCTAATGAGTTGGAGAGCGACTGGTTGACCACGGCCGCTGCTGCAGATTCCACCGTCCTCTACATGGCTGCCGGGCAGGCGCCGCAAATTGCTGCCGCACTGATTCGCGCAGGCAGGGCAGCCAGCACATCGGTCGCAATTGTCGAGAACGCATCATTGGAAAATGAACAGCGCATTTTCACCACGCTCGCCGGGTTGA
>JANOQY010000479.1:0-6666 GCA_031414995.1 Betaproteobacteria bacterium | reverse complement strand
TGTCCAAAAACGCCGGCGAGTTCGGATTCGTTCGTGGTCGCCAATAGCAGGCCAGAGTGGATGCCAATAAACCCGCCGAGCAACGCAAAAGCGTTGATGGATTCATCGTTGAGCACGAAAAATTCAAAATCGCGACGGTTGTCGTTGGTCGCACTGCGCGTCGCGCCGACCAATCTGGAGCCGATGGAGCTGATGTAATCCTGAATCTCGGCGTCCTCGACAAAGGCGCGGTCACCACGCACCTCCAGCATAATTCGTTTGCCAATGGCGCGTTCCTGAGGTGCCGAAAGTACTGCGTCAGAGGCATCGCCCAGTTCGGGCAAGCCTTGGGCCACCAATCCGCCGGGCATCGCGATGCAGGCGCTCAATGTCAGCGCAGCGGTCATTCGTTTCAGGCGGGTCGGCGATGGCATGGGATGATGTCTCTACTGTTTAGGGCGTCTTGACTTATAAGCAAGAACGCAAGACTTTTAGTCTCAGCGATTCAGGATCAGTTCCCTTAAAATCGGTAAGGAATTGTACCAATGGAAGGCGGCATAATCTGATTATGAGCAAATTGAACCATTTCGATGAAAACGGACAGGCGCATATGGTCGATGTCGGTGCCAAGGCGGAAACCCACCGTGTCGCCATCGCCATCGGGCGCATCACGATGTTGCCTGCGACGTTTGCGTTGATTCGTGACGGCACCGCAAAAAAAGGTGATGTACTTGGCATCGCACGTATTGCGGCCATTCAGGGCGCTAAACGTACCCCGGACCTAATCCCGTTGGCGCACCCGTTGATCATCAATAAAGTCGCTGTGGAATTTCAATCAGATGCCGCAACCTCAAGCATTGAGTGCCGCGCGACCGTGGAAACCATTGGTCGCACCGGCGTCGAAATGGAAGCGTTGATGGCGGTCAATGCCGGTCTTTTAACCATTTATGACATGGTCAAGGCGGCAGATCGCGGCATGGTGATTTCAGACATCAAGCTGTTGGAAAAACGTGGTGGCAAGTCGGGCGATTTTGTTGCCAGTAAATAGTATCCACTCGTGATCACAACGCAATCAGCGTCCTTGCAACACCAAGCGCTCCACATGCCGCGATGACAATAATCACATTTGCCTTGAAGCGCATCAACGCAATCGCCGCCGCAAACGTCAGCAGCATTGAAAACCAGTCGAACGGCCCACTGAATGGAGCATCGCGCGTGGCAGCAGGCCACCATACATGCCACGCAAAAAAGCACGCCAGATTGACAATCACACCGACTACCGCCGCCGTAATCGCGGTGAGCGGCGCGGTGAATTTCATCTTGCCGTGCGTGGCTTCAACCAGTGGGCCGCCGATGAGAATAAACAAGAATGAAGGCAGAAAAGTAAAAAAAGTTACCACGCATGCAGCCAGTGCCGCGCCGAGCAATAACGCATCCGGCCCCAGCACCGCCTTCGTCCAGCCACCGACAAAGCCGACGAAAGCCACCACCATAATCAGTGGGCCTGGCGTCGTTTCACCAAGTGCCAATCCATCGATCATTTGCGTCGCGGTGAGCCACTGAAAATTTTCTACCGCGCCTTGATACACGTACGGCAGCACCGCGTAAGCCCCACCAAAAGTGAGCAACGCGGCTTTGGTAAAAAACCAACCCATCTGCGCAAGTGTGCCGTCCAATCCGCTGTGCACCGCGAGCAGCGCCATCGCGACGATCCACATGCCGAGGCCGATCCCGGCATAAAGCAGCAGGCGCGAGAGTCGAAACATTGCATGCGGCGGTGTCGCGACGTTGTCGCCGATAAACGCATCAACCGTGCCCGATGCTGGCGCGCTGTGGCCGCCACCGGGCACAAATTTTTCCGGTGCGAATCGACCCCCGATGGCACCAAGTACGGCGGCACTCAACACAATTGCCGGGAATGGAATATCGCCGAAAAATATCGCCACGAACGCCGCCGCCGCAATCGCCCATAACCAACTACTTTTAAGCGTTTTGCCGCCAATGCGCCACGCGGCTGCGAGCACGATTGCCGTCACTGCCGGTTTGATTCCATAGAGAATACCGGCGATGAAAGGCACGCTACCGAATGAGATATAAATCCACGAAAGCGCGATCAGGATGCCCAGCGAGGGCAGCACAAACAACGCGCCCGCGACGATGCCGCCCTTCGTGCCGTGCATCAGCCAACCGATGTAGGTCGCGAGCTGCTGCGCTTCCGGGCCGGGTAGCACCATGCAGTAATTGAGAGCATGCAAAAAGCGCTTCTCCGAAATCCAGCGCTTCTGCTCCACCAGTTCGCGGTGCATGATCGCGATTTGCCCGGCAGGGCCGCCGAAGCTGATGAAACCCAGCTTCAGCCAAAACCGCAGCGCATCGCGAAATGGAACCGGCGAGGTACTGCTCATGACTTTTTAAATAAATCAGCGTTGTGTACTTCGGCCTTCGCGCGTTTCAGCCAAGCATAGAGCGCGTCATACACCACCATGCCGTGCTCGAGCATGTCGTGGTCGTTTGGGTATAGCGCTGAAAGGCCTAACGAGATGGCGAGCAGACCCGGCGATTGCGGCGTGAGTTGCGGCTTGCCGGTATCGGCACCACGAACGATTATCGCGAGGTCATTGAGCGCCGGGTCATTGATTTCAAAATCACGGATGAACGCATCAAAACTGCATTCCTCATCGCGATGCGAGAATTGCACATCAGGCAAATCGTAGGGCGTGGCGGCAAGCAATTTGGCCGCAGAAATTACCTCGGCGCCCGGCACATAGATAAATTCTGCGAGAGGATCGATAAAACGGCGAATCAGCCATGGGCAGGCGATGCGGTCAATTTTTGGCCGCTCGCGCGTAATCCATTTCGATGGCAGGTTGATGGGTGACGGTACGCGAAGTGCAGCTTGCTTCTTGATCGTCGGCGCGTCATTTTCCTTCCATGCCTCGATGCCGCCTTCAATGTAGTGCGCATTCACCCCAGCTGCGCGCAGTGCAACGCAGGCATTTTTGCTAATCTCGTGGCCATGCACGCAGTACACGACGACGTCACGCTGGCGCGGCACAAATTTGATCCACTCGTCGGTGGCAAATGGATCGCGCCAAGTGGCACCGGCGAGCATACGGGTGTCGCCCTCAAATGCCTGAGCGCGGCGCACGTCGATCACAAATGGGGATGCAGCACTGCCGGATAAAGCGCGCAGCGAAGAAATCGAAATAGAGCTTGGGATTGCGGTGTCCATGAGAGTCCTTTTTATAGAAGGTTGTCAGACTTGGACGGGACACCGTCTTGGCTCGCTGGATGTGAACCGCATCGAGCAACGGGAGCCTGCATTCCCGAGCCAAGATAGTACCAGACAATTTGCACCAATGTTTGGCCCTTCTTTCACGTTTCCCTTGAACTACGCCGCCCAGCCCCAACTTACTCAAATGGTAAAATAGCAATGAAAATATGCCGCAATGACTGGATTAATGATGACCGAAATAACAATCAATAAAGACCTCGACGTAAAAGGGCTCAATTGCCCGCTACCAATCCTGCGCGCTAAAAAAGCACTGACTGACATGGAGTCTGGTCAGGTGTTGAGAATTGTGGCGACCGACCCGGGATCGGTGAAAGATTTTGCCGCGTTTTGCAAACAGACCGGTAATCCGCTGCTGTCTTCTGAGGAAACGGCTTCCGCGTTTACTTTTTTGATTTCAAAGCGGTAATCACCGCCTGTCTTCGACGTCGGACTATCCGACCTAATCGACCTACTTGCCCTCGAATCGCGGTTTGCGTTTCTCGACAAACGCAGTCACGCCTTCCTTGAAATCGTTTGTTTTTGCGCACTCAGCAAAAAACGCGATCTCGTCATCAAGCTGTTTATCGATTGGTGTGATGAACGATTGATTGATGAGTTTTTTCGCTCGAGCATAGGCCTGTGTTGCGCCGTTTGACAGGCGCTCAGCAAGTGTTGCGACTTCCAATTCCAGCAAATCGGCAGGCACGGCGCGGTTGATGATGCCCATCGCTGCGGCCGCTTTGGCGTCGAACATATCTGCCAGCATGGTGAGCTCAAGCGCGCGTTTCATGCCGACGTAACGCGGCAGGAAAAACGTGCTGCCGCCATCGGGCGACAAACCGATTTTGGTATATGCGGTATTGAATTGCGCGCCTTCTGCGGCAATCGCAAAATCGGCCGCCATTGCCACACTCAAGCCCGCGCCCGCACATGCGCCGTGAATCTGCGCGATAACCGGAAACGGCATGTTGCGAATATTCTTGATGCCCTCGTGCAACACATCGCCCAATGGCTTCACGGTTTCAACGAGAGTTTCACGTTGCTTATAAAAAAGCCCCACATCGCCACCAGCAAGAAAAGCCTTGCCCGCGCCCTTGAGAATGACGGCACGAATCGTTTTGGAGGCGGCAATATCGGCGGTGACGTCGCGCATCGCGTGGATCAATTCTGCGTTCATCGCGTTATAAACATCGGGGCGATTAAATGTCAACGTGCCGATGCTGCCTTGCTGGGTAAACAGGATGGTGTCGCTGCTGGATGTGGTCATTGTTCAATCGCTCCGGGAGTTGCAGGGATGATACCGCGCTTCAAATAAATCGGACGCAGGTGCGCCCTGAGTCGCGGCAAATAGAGCGCATAGCTGCCAACGGCGAAGGCGCACACCAGCCCGCAAACAGTAAAAGTGCGAGGCGCGCCGATGTGTTCGGCCAGCCAGCCTGCGGCGAGATGCCCCAGCGGTGCCGCACCGATAAAGAAGGTTGAATAGATGCTCACCACGCGTCCGCGCATGTCTTCTTCAACAATCGATTGCACAATCGTATTGACTGTTGCCGAGGTCCCCATCAACCCCATTCCCGTCATCGCCATGCACAAAAATGACACCCATTCGATGCGCGAAAATGAGAATCCCAAAATGCCTATCGCCGCCAGCCCGCCCATCATCCACAGCCAGCCGGTTAGTCCGCGCACGTTGGGTCGTCTGGCGAGCAGGATCGCACCCGCCAACGCGCCGAGGCCCACGAAGCTGATGAACAAGCCATTTAGTTCAGCGCCCTTGCCGAAGGTCTGCACCGAAATTGCGGGCATCAATATCGTGTAAGGGCTGACGGCAAACGATACCGCGCCCACTATCAGCACGAGCGGACGTATCACCGGATGGGTGAGACCAAAACGCCAGCCTTCGATCAGGTCGGCGATCAATCCCGCTCTATTTTCTTTGCGCACACCTTCATTTGGCGAGATGCGCGCTAGCTGGATCAGCACGGCAAGATATGAGATTGCGTTCACGCCAAAACATGCCGCTTCACCCACCACCGCGATCAACAGGCCGCCCAGCGCCGGTCCGATCAAACGCGTCGAATTGATATTGATCGAATTGAGCGCGATTGCGTTTGGCAGGTCTTCGCGGTCTTCGATGAGCTGGACGAAAAACGAATGGCGGGTGGGCACTTCGACACCATTAAGGGTGCCTTGCACGAACGCCAACGCGCCAAGCAGCACGATGGTGATGTGCTGCGTAAAAGTAAGCGCCGACAGGACTGCCGCCATCACAACCGAGAGGCTTAACACCGTCATCAATAATTTTCGACGACTCACACGGTCCGACAATGCGCCTGCCAGTGGTGTGATAAAGATGTAAGGTGCCATCGCCAGAAACCCGATCAACCCGGTAGCGGCGGTTGATTCTGTCAGTCGATAGGCCAGCCACATGACGGCGGTGGACTGCATCCACGAGCCCAGTTGCGAGATCATCTGCCCGACGTAGTAGCGACGGAAATTCTGGTGGCGCAGGGAACGCAGGCTGTAAGGGAGCGTCATCGGTGTGCCTGATGGGTAAATGGCATGTCGATACGTAGATCGCCTATTGACGGGTGTTTCGGAGCATTTGTGGTCTGGGAGGCACGCCAGTGCTAGTGTTTTAACGGTCTCATTTGAGCCGATCAAGTTGAGAAATAATTTCTGCCAGCTTGGCTCTGAATTCGGTCAGCCGCCTTCTTTCTTGCTCGACAACTTCAGGTTTTGCGCGGTCGACGAAACTGGGGTTGCTAAGCTTGGTGTCCGCCTTTGAAATTTCACCTTCCAGGCGCAATTTTTCTTTCGTCAAACGAGCGCGTTCCGTTGCCACATCAATCTTGATGTCGAGCATCCATTTTGCACTCGACGTGAGCGCGACCGGGGCATTGGCGTCGGGCAATTGCGCAACCAACTGCGCATCTGAAATTTTTGCCAGCGCTGTGAGGTATGGCAACTGCGGCGAAATAATCGTGGCGTCACCGCTGATGAATAACGGCACCCGTAATGCAGGGGAAACATTCATTTCACCGCGCAGGTTGCGTACGGCGTCGATGGATTCTTTGAGCGATGTTACAAACGCCTCTGCGCTCGCATCAATTTTTTCCGGCTGTGAAATCGGATACGGCGCCAGCATGATCGTCTCGCCAGTTTTGCCCGCGAGTGGCGCAACTTTCTGCCACAGCTCCTCGGTGATAAACGGGATGATCGGGTGTGCCAATCGCAGAATCGTTTCGAGCACACGCAGGAGAGTGCGGCGTGTGGCGCGCTGTTGTGCGTCGGTGCCGGTTTGCAGTTGTACTTTGGCGAGCTCTACATACCAGTCGCAATATTCATCCCAGACCAGTTTGTAAATTGCGTTGGAGGCATTATCGAAACGGTATTCATCGAACCCATGCGCG
>JANOQY010000478.1:0-7949 GCA_031414995.1 Betaproteobacteria bacterium | reverse complement strand
CGCCGCCGATGAGCGAGCTGAAATCCGGCATGGAAATCATCCGCGAATATGTTGATACCGAAGGCAAGCCTGTTACTTCCGTGAAAGTCGGGCAGGAGCTGACGGTGCGCCTGAAGTTCCGCACCATCGGTCGCGATCTGGTGCCTAACGTCGCACTGGTGGATTTGTTGCCTGGTGGTTTTGAGCCGGTGTTGAATCCCATCGATGCGCCTGAAGTGCAGCCGGCCAAGAAAGGTGCGTTCGTAAATCGCCTTGGGAATGTGGGCGGATGGAATGTCGAATACGCGGATGTGCGTGAAGAGCGGGTTGTGTTGTACGGCAGCGTGAACTCGAATGTGTCCGAATATCGCTACCGCATTCGTGCGACCAATGTGGGGACGTTTATCGTCCCGCCTGCATATGGGGAGTCGATGTATGAGCGGGATGTGCAGGCGAGATCGCTGCCAGGGAAGATTGTGGTGGAGAGGGCAGGGAAATGAACACCTCGACAGAAATGCAGGGAACACGATCGGGCACGACGGCCATGTTTGTTTTCGGCGCGGCTGTCGGCGCTGTTTTGACAGCACTGGTTCTTTGGTATGTTGCTGGGGCTAGAGATTTCTTTCACGCTCTTGAAGAATCACGAATGGCGCAGTTGGCGTTGGTCATTGAAAAGAAAACGCTAACACCACAGCTTCGGGAATACCTGAAAGGACGCTTGTACTGGAACGCAGTGGTTTGGATACCACGAGGCTGGTTCTCAGGCATGGATATCGACCATGGGCCGATAGACGAAGAGACGTTGGGAACAATTGTCATCGCCCAGGATGGAACGTCGCCGGACTACGTCTATCGGGCAGCGATGAAGAAACATTCAACGGGAAATTGACATGCCTGTACGGCGCTTTTTACGCTTGCTAACCTGCGTGATGATCGGATGCGTGGTAGCGGCCATCGTGCTTCGGGTCTCGCCAAAAGCGCCGTTGAGTGAATTTGCACACTATTCTTCTGCCGTCTACGCCGAAGACGGCTCGCTTCTTCGCCTCACTACCGCCGCAGACGAACAGTACCGTCTGTGGACACCCTTGGAAGCAATTTCACCCAAGGTAACCGAAGCTGTCATACGCTACGAGGATCGCTGGTTTCACTGGCACCCCGGCGTGAATCCTGTCGCGATGGTGCGCAGTGCCTATGCGACCTTCACGGGAGAGCGTCGTCAAGGCGGCTCGACATTGACGATGCAGCTTGCGCGCAAACGCTACGCCATTTACAGCCGCACGGTTACGGGAAAGATGCAGCAGATGCTGGCCGCGTTCTGGCTCGAAGCGCGCTACAGCAAACGCGAAATCCTTGAGGCATATCTGAATTTTGCACCTTACGGCGGCAACATCGAAGGCGTAGGCGCGGCCAGCCTGGTGTATTTTCAAAAACGCGCCGTCGCGCTCACGCTGCCGGAGGCGTTCACGCTCGCAGTGATCCCGCAGAACCCTGCTGCGCGTGGCGGCAACAAGATCTTGGCGACAGCCACGGTTGAGGCACGTTCGCGCATGGCAGCGGTCTGGCTGGCGGCACATCCTGACGATGAACGTCTTGGCGCCAAACACGCCATCGCGCCGAAAGTAACTGCGGCGCTGCCATTCCGTGCACCACACGTCGTCACCCAATTGCTAAAAGAACGTCAGGGCGAAGTCTTCTCCAGCATCGACCTGAAAATGCAGAATACGGTCGAGCGCGCTATCGCGCAGCGCATCGAGCAATATCGCGACATCGGTATGCGTAATGCCTCGGCCATCTTGCTCGACACGGAAACCATGCAAGTCAAAGCGCTGGTCGGCTCGGCGAATTTCAATGACGACGATATCGACGGACAGGTGAATGGCGTGTTGGCGAAGCGCTCGCCGGGGTCAACGCTAAAGCCATTCATTTACGCGCTGGCATTCGATCAGGGTGTGCTGCATCCGATGACGGTGTTGAAAGACGCGCCGACAGCGTTTGGTCCGTTCAGCCCCGAAAATTTCGACGGTCGTTTTGTCGGGCCCATCACCGCGCAGGAGGCGCTGACACGCAGCCGCAATATTCCAGCCGTCTCGGTCGCGGCCAAACTTACTCGCCCGAGTCTGTATGACCTGATGAAGACCTCGGGCGTCGCTAATCTGGCGAGTGAGAAACATTACGGATTGGCGCTGACGCTGGGTGGTGGTGAAGTGACGATGGAGGAGCTGGCGCGGATGTACGCGATGTTGGCAAACGGGGGCGAACTACGGCCTATTCAGTATATTTGTGAAACAGCAACCAACTCAAAAGGCTGTCTCCCCGGCGAAGGCCGGGGGCGAAGCGGGGAATTCGCAGAGCATGCTCTGCGCACGCTGAGCGCCAAGCCCATGCATTGGCTTGGCCCAAGTTCACATGTCAACACAGCGCAGGCAAAATTAGGCCCCGGCCTTCGCCGGGGTGACAAAGCAAACAATTCAACCCACCTGCTCTCCGAAGAAGCCGCCTACGTCACTCTGGACATGCTCAAAACCAACCCCCGTCCCGACACCGGCCTGCCTGCACAACCAGCAGTCGCATGGAAGACCGGTACCTCCTGGGGGTTTCGCGATGCCTGGACCGCTGGCACCTTTGGCCGCTACGTACTCATCGTCTGGGTAGGCAATTTCGATGGCAGCAGCAACCAATCCTTTATCGGCATCTCCGCTGCGGCACCGCTGTTTTTCAATATCGTTGATGGGCTGCGCAGCGAAGGCGTGTTGGCGCAGGAGAGCGCTCCGCGTTTGCCACCGCGAAAACTGACACGCGTGGACGTATGCGCGGCGACAGGTGATTTACCGAATGCACATTGCAGCACCCGTGTACCCAGTTGGTTCATGCCAGGAAAATCGCCGATCCGCATTTCCAATCTGCATCGCCGCGTGCTGCTAGACCGCCGCACCGGTGAGGCGGTATGCGAGGAGGGGCCGAACACGCATTGGCAGGTGGTCGAGTACTGGCCTTCAGACATGCAAAAGATATTTCGCGATGCAGGCATGCCGCGCCGCGAAGCGCCACGCTTGCCGGATTGTGCGCGCGGCAGCGCCGACAACAACATCGCGGGTGACCCGCAAATTGTGTCGCCGTTGAGGGCGGTGACGTACACGTCGCGCCTGTCGAACATGGTGCCGATCTCGCTGCGTGCGGAAGCCAGCAGCGGCAACAGCGGCGGCAACCACGGAAAACTATTTTGGTTTTCCAACGACGCGTTCGTCGGAGAAGCCAAGGCAGGAGAAGCATTGGCGTGGAATCCACCGCGTGCGGGTCGCTACGTGGTGCGGGTGGTCGATGAGGCCGGCCGCGCAGACAGTCGGGATGTTTCGGTCGAAGTCGTACCCTGATAAACACTAGCATTGGCGCGATTCACAGGGCAAAATAACGCCAGGAGCCTCGTCAATACTGGTTCTACACGTCTTTATGATACTTGTCGCATCGTTTCATGTTTATGTGGAATTTTCAACGCAAAGTGTCGTCAAACTGACGTTGCAATAATGCCCAAGAAAAGAATGAAAAAAATATTCGTATGCATTGTCGCTGCGCTGTTGGCGACGAATGCCAACGCTGCCGACACCACTGACAAACCAGTCGTCCCGCGCGCCGTGACGCCGCGCGGACCGCTTCAGGAAGCCGAGCGCAACCTAATTGTATTGTTTGAAAATGCTGCGCCGTCGGTTGCCTACATCACGACTGAAAATTTAGTCCAGCGTGGCTTCTTCGGCACCGGTGTCGCGCAGGGTGCTGGCACTGGATTTGTGTGGGATACGCAGGGCCATGTTGTGACCAATTTTCACGTTATCCAGAATGCGCAAAAAGTGACCGTGCAATTGGACGCGGGCAAGGAACCATTGCCAGCGACGTTTGTAGGGGGATCGCCCGAATACGATCTTGCTGTCGTCAAGCTCGCGCAGATTCCCGCGGGGTTGAAACCGATTCCGCTAGGGACGTCGCGTGATTTGAAAATCGGCCAATCGGTTCTTGCGATCGGCAAACCATTCGGACTTTCGCGCACACTCACTGCCGGCATTATTTCCGCACTCGACCGCTATTTGCCAACGCAGGAATACGCCGAGATTGCCGGTGCAATCCAGACCGATGCTGCCATCAATCCCGGTAACTCCGGCGGGCCATTGCTCGACAGCGCCGGACGATTGATCGGCGTAAATTCTGCGATCCGTTCCAATTCCGGCAGTTCGTCCGGCGTCGGTTTTGCGATTCCGGTTGATCTGGTCAATCGCATCGTGCCGCAACTAATCGCACGCGGCTATGCGGCTTCACCGGGAATTGGCATTGTCCCGTTCAATCCGATCGTGGTCGCACAAAACGGCATCAAGGGTGTCGTGATCGATCAGGTTCGCGCACGTTCGCCTGCGGCCGCTGCGGGCTTGAAGGCACTGGTGCGACGCACCGGTGAATTGGGCGATGTGATCATTGCCGTGAATGCGCGCAACGTGGAATCGTTATCGACCTTTGTTGCAGAGCTGGATCGCGTCGGCATCGGCAACACGGCAGAAATTACCGTGCAGCGCGATGGCAAGGTGCGCAAGGAACGCGTGCTGGTGATCGACACTAACCAGAAATAGCGTTACAAATTCTTCAGGCGTTCGGACAGCGTATTGAGGTAGATCGGGAATTGGTGGATGTCGTTATGTCCGGCACCGGGGACGACGACCAGTTCAGTTCCCGCGCGGATTTTTTTCAGACGCTCGCCGTGCGAGAGTCCGATCAGCGTGTCCACATCGCCGTGTTCAATCATCACCGGGCCTTTGATCGCAGGCAACCATTCGTCGGTGCGCATCGTGTAGCGATTCACCAGCCCCGGCAGCCATGGATAGTGTGCATCACCCATCGCTTTCAGACTTTCATATGGCGACACCAGCACCGTCAAATCAGGCTGCACATCGCTGGAAAGTTTCGCGGCGAGACCGGTGCCCAGCGAGCGGCCGTACACGACCAATTTTTTTCCAGCGTACAACGGCGCGACCTTGTTCCACGCAACGCGCATGTCATCGTGCAACTGTGCTTCGCTCTCGATCTGTCCACTGCTTTTACCGTAGCCGCGATAGTCAATAATGAAAAGATCGTAATTCACACGCCGATAGAAATCGACGCTGGTGAGCCAGGTCTGCAAGTTGCCGCTATTGCCGTGCAAAAAGAAAACGACGCCTTTCGGATTCGGTAAACGAAGATGCAGGGCCGACAATTGAGCACCTGCCACCGGCACCTTAATCTCCTGCACATCAGGGATCGTGAATTGATGGTCAGGGCTGAGAGGAACTGGCATGAATATCAGTTTCTCTTGCCTGAAATAGACGAACGCGACAACTACAACATAAGCGAGCAATGCCAATCCAAGCAGCGACAATGCGATCCGCCGGGCGATGACCGCCCAGCGTGAACCACTTAGCGTATTGGCGGAACTAGAAGCCACCGACGAAATCGCGCTTGCCGACATCAACCCCGTTGTGACGCAGGATCGCGTAGGCCATCGACATGTGGAAATAAAGATTGGGGAACGCAAAATGCATCAAGTAAGGCTGACCTTTGAAGGTCACCGGATTGCCAGCAATCGTGAGGTTGATGTCACGGTCTTCCTGGCCATCGATCTGTTCGGGCTTGAAGGTACCGACGAAGTCGAGCGTTTTGTCGATGCGCGCTGACAACTCGGCAAAGGTGGTTTCGATATCTTCGTACTTCGGCAATTCAACGCCGGCCAAACGTGCTACCGGGCCTTTACCAAAGTCACCCGCAATCTGCACCTGACGGGTGAGCGGAAACATATCCGGATAAAGACGCGAACCCAAAAATATGCTCTCGTCTATTTTCTTGTCGACGGCATGGGCGGCACCCTTTGCGAGTACGCCCTTAAGCGCAGTCAGTGATTTCTGGATGACGGGAACAGACGCTTGATACAGTGAAATGGTCATGAATGACTCCTTGTGAATGACTTGCTGATTTTATCAGTCAAACCACACGTGCTCCTTGTGCTCCTTGTGCTCCCTCTGCTCCCTCTGCAGCGCGTGCAGCGACAAATCCAACATGGGAACTTTTCGCGTCATACGAGGCAAGCAAGGCATGTGACATCGAGAACGTAGCAACGTTTTTGTTACAGCAGCGCGCCAATATCGGTACTTCATGCAGGCATTTCTGCGATTCGTCGCAAAGCGCTTCAATGATCGCTGGCACAGGTCTACATTGCCGACATGCCGTAAATGACGTTTTTAAACCTAACCACAAATGATCAAAATTTAAGGAGTAAGCGGAGCACACCATGAAAAACTTTCTAAGCAAATACACGGGATACAACGTTTCACATTCAAATAGCTATGTCGCAACTGCGTTTGCGGTCGTTGTGACCAGTCTGTTGGTCGGTGGATACGAAGTGACACAATCGGCAAATGATGCTGAAGCCGCTGTAGTGGCGCAGTCGCAGGCAGCCACACAATCCGGAGCAGTCGCCAGAATGGATACAATCGTCGTCACCGCCAAGCGCGGCTAAGCAGTAATTGAAATTGGCTGATATGCGGGCGACTTAGCCCGCAAAAAAACACCATCATCGGAAAGCACAATCGCGGGCCGTTGTGAGATGAATTGTGCGACGTGCGAAAATGCGAAGCAGAACACGTCGCATTTTCCGGAGTAACCGACATGGCGCTAAAACGTCCCGCCTGGCCGCAAGGCCGCACCTTAATTCTTGAACACACTTCTGCCGTCCTCGCGGGCAACGCGCTAGGCGATCCGCATCACCGCAAACTCGCCGTCTGGCTGCCGCCGCAATACGATGAAGCGCTTCCTGGCTCAACACCCAAGGGCAAACGATTTCCGGTTTTGTACGATCTCGTCGGCTTCACCGGCTCAGGCTTTAGCCATACCAACTGGCGCAATTTTGACGAGAATATTCCCGAGCGTGCCGCACGCTTGATCCACGAAGGCAAGATGGGGCCGACGATATTGGTGTTCCCCGATTGCTTCACCGCATTGGGCGGTAATCAATACATCAATTCTTCAGCCATCGGCAACTACGCCGATTACCTCACCAAAGAATTGATCCCATTCGTTGATCGCGAATTTCGCACGCTCGCCTCGCGTGATCATCGCGGGTGCTTTGGTAAATCATCCGGCGGCTATGGTGCCATTATCCATGGCATGCAATACGCAAAATATTGGGGCGCCATCGCCAGCCATTCGGGCGACGCTTACTTTGATTTTGTGTACATGCACGACTGGCCGAATTCGCTTACCGAACTGATGAAACACCGCAAACTGAAACGCGAGCCGGGCGCGATCAATGTCTTGAAAGAAGAGAAGGGTGCCGCATTGGGCAAGGATGATGGTCGCGTGAAAAATTTCCTTGAGGCAGTTTGGAAAAAAGAAAAACTTTCCGGCGATGAAGGCCACACGCTGATGATGATCGCGATGGCCGCCAGCTACGATCCGGACCCGAAAGCACCGCTGGGATTTCGATTGCCGTTCAATCTCGAAACAGGTGAACGCATCGAACAACGCTGGAAGCAATGGCTGAAGCATGATCCGGTCGAACTCGTGCCAACGCATCGCGCCAATTTGAAATCATTAAAAGGCATCTATATGGATTGCGGATGGCGTGATCAATACCATATTCACTATGGCGCGCGGATATTGTCCAAACGACTCGCAGCGGCAAAAATAAAACATATGTATGAAGAGTTTGACGATACCCATTCAAGTGTTGATTACAGGATGGAACGGAGTCTGCCGTTCTTGTATCGTGCGCTCAAACCATAATTGCGCAGGTACTGAGCCCGCGATCAGATGATCACTTACTCCACATCTTTGGAGGGTCTATCCAATGTCGACCTCGAAGGCTTTCTTGCCCATTGGGATTTCGTGCCCCCGCAGGGAACACTGCTTGCCATGCTCAAGGGAAGCACTGCCGTTATTTTGGCGCGCGACGAGCACTCTTC
>JANOQY010000477.1:0-3975 GCA_031414995.1 Betaproteobacteria bacterium | reverse complement strand
GTCGGAGGATATGGTCGTTGCAATTAGCGCAAATCAATGCCAACTCCCTTAGAAAAGGGAGTTGGCAGTATCGCGTTACATCACCTGCTACGAATCAATACAGCGGCGCAGGCCCAGGAAACGCGTTCCACTCATCAATCTGTGGCGGCAACTGAAACTCGACGCGGTTAGTCATGAAATCAACAGTTGCTGCGACCACGGCCTGATCGCGCAAGATCCTGCTATGCCCCAGGCCGAACGTGCGTTTGAAGCGCGCGTCAGGCCAGGACCTTGCAACGGTGAGCCCGCTTTCGATACGCACATCTTTATCGTCCTCGTCGTGAATCACCAGCGCCTTGGCCGTGAGTGCGGCGACTGCACCCGGCATTTCAAATTCCTGCCAGCTCACGCCAATTTTTTGCTCAAGCCGCCATTGCATCGCCGCGCGTATGCGTTCGGGCAGGCCGACCATGCGCGCGAAGAATCTGGAGTAGCGAATCATCGATGCAGGCGGCGCGATTTGTACTACGCGCACATCGGCGAGATCGGGCGGGTCATGGCGCAAGGTGCCGCGCAACGCGATACCGATGCCCGCACAACCGATTGAGTGGCCAACGAATCCTGCGACCGACACACCTTCGGCCTGCGCCGCGCGTGCGACAGCAGCGACACCCTTGGCGAAGTCGGTGATCGGTGCCTCAGAGCCTTCGCTCATGCCGTGGCTTACATGATCGAACAGCCAAACCTGAAAACCGGCATCCACAAGCGCGGGCACAAATTCGCGGAACTGCGCACCGCGCCCGCCCCAGCCGTGGCTCATAATGATGGCAGGACGCCAGCGATCACCGAATTGCCATGCGGCAAGCGTGCCCATCGGCGTGGCAATGGATCGTCGGCTGCCACGTTGCAGTTGGCGCAACTCGGGTGGCGTGTGGGCATAGAAAGGCGGCGTGATAAAGCGCTTGGCGGCGGCGCGCGCGACCCACGCGGGTGCAAGCGTTGCCGCGACCCACGTTGCGGTGCGGAGCATCGGCCGAGCGACATAATTTCGTACGGTCGTGCTATTAAATGTGCTGGAAAGTGAGACGGACATCATGACCTCCTGCGGTTAAAACTGCGGGGAACTACTCTGGCGCGAGTCGCCGAACGGCGGCGCTGCTACTAGGCAAGCTGGAAATTGGTTGAGCCAGATTGGATAAAATGAGACGGTCAAAGGCTTTGCGAGCGCGCATATTCGCGTCGGCGTCTTCAAATAAATTGCGTGAGCGATAGCAACTCGAAATAATGCCGAATAATTCAAACGCAAATTGCTCTGGATCGGCGTCAGGTACAAACTCGCCCGTGTCGATAGTCATTTGCACGCCGCGCATGATCTGGTCATGCATCCGCTGCATGTGTTCCACGACCGCATCGCGCATTGGTCCAGGTCTATCGTCGAATTCGGTATTTGCCGCGATCATCGGGCAGGCCTTCAAGCCGCTGCGTTCGTTCCATTGCAGCCAGTTGTCGAACACCATGCACAAGCGCCGCAATCCGCGCGGTGCCGCCAATGCTGGAATAAAGGCGAACTCGTTATATCGGCGCACCGCTTCATCGAGTGTGGCGATCTGCAGTTCTTCCTTGGAGCCAAAGTGCGCAAACAAGCCGCTTTTGGATAAACCAGTCTGCTCGGCCAGCCCGCCAATGGTGAGGGCATCGAAACCATGCACCCCGGCGCGCTGCACGGCGGCTTCGAGGATGAGGGCGCGGGTCTCTTCGCCTTTGGATATTTTTGCGGGTTGGGCTGACATGGCGCTAATAATAGTACGACCGTTCGTACTTTGTCAATTGTTCGTTTTGATCGCGCAGCACTGGTGATTCGCGAACCTCATCAACAATTTTCTTGCAGCGCAAACTGCATCTCGAAAAAGCTGCTGCGCGCTTCCGTCCGTGTACGGCCGCGTCCGCGCTATGTGTGTTACCGCACAGAGGCCATTGCACCGTTGATGGACAATCAAACATCATTGATAGCACTGGCGGAAATTGGTAAGTATCTAATGATAGTGAATTTCGTAAAACCTTTATAATTCAGCCAGGTACAATGTTTTATGGTGCCAGAATTCGTTCTGTCCAACTCTGCCGCCCAAAAGGATAATGTTATGAAAGCTCTAATTACCCCCGTCACTTCCGATCCTAAAGGTTTGGTAAGCCCGCCAAAAGCAGACTTCAGGCTCGGGCAAATTTTCCTTGGTGTCCTGACAAGCTTGGGAATTGTTGTGGTGCTTTCAATGGCGCAGATCGGCGCCGCTTTGGCGGCAACTGCACCACCCCTAGGATCGACCGGGACATATGCGGTCGTTTCCCAGACCTTTACCAATAGCAATACCGCGCCGCAAACCATCATCAACGGCGACGTTTGTTATACGACAGCACCAGTTACGCCGCCTCTGACAATCGCAGGTGCCACGGTTGTGCCGTGTCCGCCCGCGACCGGGACGGATCAAGGCCTTGCACTCGCGAATTTGAATGGTCAGGTTTGTACATTTCTCGGCGCTGGCGCGGTCACCCTGGACTCGATAATTATTGGGGCTAATCCGCCTGGAACGATACCGCCAGGTTGTTATTCCAGTGGAGGCGCGATGAACGTCACTGCGACGACCACTGTTACGCTCAATGGGGCGGGCGTCTATGTTTTCCGTCCCGGAGGCGCGCTCACGACTGGCGCCAATTCGCGCGTAATTCTGGCAAATGGCGCCTGCGCTTCTGACATTTTCTGGGCACCTGTCGCCGCGACGACAATTGGCGCAAACGCTGCGCTATCCCCTACACCGACGTTCGTAGGAAATATCCTTGATGGCGCGGGTATCTCAATAGGACAATTTGCAAACTTGACGGGACGAGCGCTCGCTTTTGGTGGAACGGTTACGACAGACTCAGCAACGATTACTGTTCCTACTTGCGCTCCGTTTGCGGGCAACCCTGTTAACATCCCCACGCTCTCTGAGTGGGCAATGATTGTGCTCGCAGGACTTTTGGCGTTCGTGGGTTTTGCTGGGCTACGCAGACAGGAAAGGTAGTCGTAGCACTTGCGTTCAATGGTAGCCACATTTCAGTCAACGGGCCAATCCTCGTGACGCGCAGCGTCGCATAGCATCGAATTCCGTCCGGTCATGGCGCGCTTTTTTATCCTTTTCGTCGTCATCCTGGGCACGTTGTTCGTCGCTGAGTTGACGGGACCTGTGCAGAGAGCCTTGGTCGTGCCATGGACTCAGGCGCTGGTGCGCATTAGCGCTGGCCTCATTACGTTGTTCGATCCTCATGTTGCCGTATTTGGCGATATTTTGCAGAGCACCACGAGTGGCTTCGCGCTGTCGGTCCGCGCGGGCTGCAACGGCGTCGAAGCAGCCCTTATTCTGGTTGCCGCCATGCTTGCCTTTCCTGCGGCGTGGAAGCACCGGGTGATTGGTATCGTCGCGGGCCTGACTGCGGTACAACTGCTTAATGTTGTGCGTGTGGTTAGCCTTTTCTATCTTGGCCAGTGGAGTATGAGACCCTTCGATTGGGCACATTTTTATCTGTGGCCGGCGCTTATCATGCTCGACGTGCTAATTGTCTGGATGATCTGGATTCGAACGCTGCCGCGGACTATATCTGCCGGCGTGTCGCCTGCTTCATCAGAGGACGGCGGGGCGCAGCACGCGACAACACCATGACTGCGGGTGTCCCTTCCCTTGGGAAGTTTGTTCTACACACTTTTCTCTGGTTGCCGCCGTGCTCTGCGATCTGGTATCTCACCGCGCCGTATCACACGGTCTTCGTAGGCGGATTGGCCCAGCTATTGGTAAACCAGTTCACATCTGGCATCGTGTCGTCGCTGGAGCGGTCAGGCTTGGATCTGGTATTCGTCACCACCATCAAGGTGCGCCATGAGCTGGGACAGACCGCCGTATTGACTCCGGAAATCAATCCTCTAATCTACACCTACGGCCTCGCGTTATTCCTGGCATTGATGCTTGC
>JANOQY010000476.1:0-4680 GCA_031414995.1 Betaproteobacteria bacterium | reverse complement strand
CGAGCGCGAACAAGTTGTGCAGGATCAAGGAAGCGCCAATGTTCCGGGCGCAATTGCGGGTGCAATCATCGGCGGCATTCTCGGTCACCAAATCGGTGGCGGACGCGGCAAAGATCTCGCGACAGCCGGTGGCGCAATCGCGGGTGCGGCAGTGGGTGCCAACGCGGGACGCGACAACAACGGTCAGCCTGTATATACCCAAAACGTACAGCGCTGTACCAACGTACCCCGCCAAGCCCGTGCTGACTATTGGGATGTCACCTACAATTTTCGCGGCGAAGAGTATCGCCTGCAGATGACAACGCCACCTGGTGCGACCGTCACCGTGAACGCGCAGGGTGAGCCTCGGGCCTAAGCCAGCTCGCACTACACACAATGACAACTCAAGCAGCCCTTCGGGGCTGTCTTGCATTGGAGGCTTCCGCGACCGATTACCATTCATTTAGAACACTTCTAAAAACCTCTGTTCGCGCTGACGTATCGAAGCACTAGTGGGCTACGTTATTGATTCAACGTGGCCGGTTCAACCCTTCGATAGCTCAGGGCGAACGGGATGAGGTTTCGAGAAGTACCCTTTTTTTCCGGTGTAATGCCCTCGGCTGCTGCGATTTTAGCGCGGCTGCAATCCCAGCATCCGTCGTTTTTCTGCGGTCAAATCCGACGCCAGATTGCTCAATTCGCCTACACGCGAAAACCCGGTTTGCAGCGAGAATTTATTCATATTCTCCACGTCGCGGGCGCGTGTCCTGGTGTGGTAGCAAATGCGAAGCGCACGCACATTGCCTGTTAACCCGAAAATTCTAACCGCCGATAACCGGCACAGGAGTATGAAAATGGCTGAGATTATTGACGTCGTCACCAAGAAAACTGTCGTTAACGAGGAAGAAATGAACCTCGATCCGCTCACCGGTGAGCCGGGCGCGCACCCGTTGGGTACAGGTGCGGGCGCTGCATCAGGCGGTATGGCAGGCGGTGCCGTTGGCTTGGCGGTCGGCGGGCCGATAGGCGGTGCCATTGGTCTGGCCGTGGGCGCAATCGCTGGTGCGCTGTCAGGTAAAAGCGCAGCCGAGGCGGTCAACCCGACAGCCGAAGAAATCTACTGGAAAGAAACCCTCGTGCGCGAGCCTTACTATGTGCCGGGCAAGCCATACGCGTATTTCGCACCTGGCTTTCGCGCCGGCTGGGAAGGCCGCGTTCGTTTTGATGGCCGCAGCTTTGCCGATGCAGAGGGTGATCTGGCCGCAGCTTATATTCTGTCCAAGACCGAACTCGATCCTTCTTGGATGGACGTAAGACCGGCGGCGGAAGCAGCCTGGAACCGGGTGGATCACAGGATGAAGAGGATAATTTAGCCCCATCTGGAATTTTGCAGGAAGCAGGCGGCAACGGCGTCGACGCGTAACTCCAAAATGGGCCATAACAACTGCGCAAACTCCCTGTTCTATTCATCATGCGTTTGCAGCAGCAGTTGCAAATGCGAAACCAGTGCCGTCTTCAGCGCTTTTGGTTTGGTGATTTTAAATTGCAGATCGAGGCGCGCAAGTTCACGCGCAAACCATGTCAAATCGTCGGCCTGCGCATCGAGGCGAATACAGCCTGCCTCTTCGGTGAGCTTGCCGATGCTGGAGGGAATGGCGCGCCGCACTTTCGCGTATTCGTCGTAAAAGTGCACGACGATGGCGTGGGTGCGTTGCACAGCGGCGATCGATTCGCGCAGGTACTTCAGCACATCAAATGATTTTGGTGCAGCAAAGGATTTCGGCAGTGCATTGATCGCGCGTACGCGGTCGAGCCGAAACGAACGAAGACCCCGCCGTTTGTGGCAATAGCCCACCACATACCACGCGCCATAGAGATAACCAATGCTGTAGGGATCGACCTCGCGTTCGGTGGTGCTGCCATCGGCTGCGCAGTAGGTCATTAAAATCCGCTGCGCAGCGCTGGCACATTTTGTAATTTCTGCAAAAAATTCGCTCCCACTAACAGCGTGCGGTCGTGATAAATCCAGCGTGACGACGGCATTGAGATCGCCGATTTTCCGCGTGAGCGATTTCGGCATGACGCGATCTAGCTTGGCCTGCGCACTGGCCACGGCGGGCGTCATGTCACTCAGCCCCAACTCCCTCGCCACGCGCAGGCCGACTGAGAGCGCCAGCGTTTCATCGTTGGTAAACATGAGTGGCGGTAATTTGTAGCCGGGCATCAGGGCGTAATGGCCGTCGCGCCCGCGTGTGCTGCGAATCGGTACGCCGAGTTTTTCAAGTTCGACGATGTAACGTCTAACCGTGCGGCGGTCCACGCCGATACGTTCAGCCAGTTCGGCACCGCTCAAGCTGGCGTGGGCCTGCAAGAGCTCAAGTGCGGTGAGTACGCGGTGCAGGGGTTTTTCCATGCCTCAAATGATACTTTGATATAGGACGCAAGCTGGCCTATATCAAAATTACACTGCGGGCATTCTTTCAACACAGGAAAACCATGACGCCCGATCTTTGGCTCTACTTTCTTGCTGTCCTTGCCGTTATCCTCCTGCCGGGCATGGACATGGCCTATGTGCTGGCGAGCAGTCTTTCCGACGGGCACCGTGGCGCGCTCAATTCGGTTCTGGGCATCGCGACAGGCGGGCTGATTCATGTGGTCGTGGGGGCGACAGGCGTTGCGGCGCTGATGACAGTATTCCCGCAAATATTCCACGCCCTGCTGCTCATCGGCACGCTCTATCTGCTGTGGATCGGCTGGACCATTTTTAGTAGTGCCAATACTGCTACTGCGATACAGGAAGATGTACCCGTCGCTAGCAGCGGCGCGATTTACCGGCGCGCCGTCACGACATGCCTGCTAAACCCCAAAGCCTACGCGTTCATGTTCGCCATCTTTCCCGCATTCGTTCGTAGCGATGCGCGCGGCCTGATCGCGCAGACCGTCGCACTCTGCGTCATCACCGTGGCCACGCAAATCGCGGTGTACGGCGCAGTCGCGGCGCTGGCAGTGCAATCGCGCCAATTTATGAAATCTCGCCAGAAAACCATTTCTCGCACGATGGGCGCGATGCTGATTGCTGCGGCGCTTGCGACGGCGACGCAGTCGTGGTCCGTGCCGCCGGAAAAAACAACCACATCAACCACATTAACCAAGGCGAGCCCAACGATGACAGCCTCTTCCACATCCATCGATTCCGAAAAGAAAGGCCGCAGCGATTTCGATTTTCTCGTCGGCGATTGGCAGACGGTACAGACGCGCTCAACCAAACCGCTGCAAGATGACGCGCCATGGGAAACATTCAACGCAGCGATTCACATGGAAAAGCTGCCGGGCAATATTGGCAACATCGATTCGCTCGTCGCGCCCGATTGGCGACCAAATTGGGTCGGCGTGACGATTCGCATCTTCAACGGCGAAACGGGCTTGTGGAGCATCTATTGGCTGGCCGGCAAGACCGGCGGGATCGACAGCGGTACCGGCCAGCTATCGGTGCCGGTGGTGGGGAAATTTGAAAATGATATTGGTATCTTCGAATCAGATGAAGTGATCGACGGAACAGCGCTGCGAGTGCGCTATACGTGGACTAACGTGGACATCGACCATATCAAATGGCAACAGGCGTTTTCATTTGATGGTGGCAAAACCTGGAAGACCAATTGGCGCATGAGCGGCACCAGAATGAAGCGATGAACCTGCGCAGCGGATGGGATTTTCATTGCCCAGAAAATGACAAACTCTAGCACTGGTGAGGTGTTTGGAGGCTTTTCCGCCTGTAATGCCCGCCGAATGGCGATCTACGAAATTTATAAGACGTTGAATCGCCCTAACTGCTCTTCATCCACGGCTTCAACATCTGCCGCAACCCCGACTCATTGAATCCCCGGACGGTTTCCTCGCCGACCACGATGATTGGCACACCGCCGCCGCCCAGATTTTTATATCCCGTCGCACCTTCTGTGGTGTTTTCAATATCGTGTTCGGTATATCGAATGCCGCTGTCTTTAAAGAATTCTCGCGTTGCATCACAATATCCGCACCATGACGCGCTGTAGAAAACGACTGTGGGCTGCCCTAGCGCTTGGACGGACTGTTCACCGGCGCTTTGGCTGGGCTGACGTTTCCATAAATATTTACTTTGCCAAGCCACAGCAGCCACAACAACGAAAACCAGCAACCATTTCCAATGGCTGGTAGCACTTTCGCGCTCTGCGCGGGAACGGGAATTCGACGAATCCTCCTCATCCGTAGTCGCATACTGTGCCTCGCGAACCTTGCTGTAGGCGACCTGACAAGCAGGGCATTGCCACTGCGGGCAGGTATCGGATTCTTTTCGCGTGTATTTGCATTTCGGGCAAATCGTTAGCATGACGGCAGGATCCAATTAAAAAGTAAGGAAAAGTGGCGTCGAACTGTCTTCAAGCAACCCAGTTTTCAACCGACAATCCCTTCACCTTTTGAAAGTGCTTAAGATTATTGGTCACCAGCGTTGCCTTCAACGAAAGCGCATGCGCGCCGATCATGTTGTCGGCAAATCCAATCGGCGTGCCCAGTTTCTCAAGTTGCACGCGCACTTTGGCGAAGGTGTCGGCGGCAGCATTGTCCCACGGCAGTATGGTCATGCGATCCAGAAACGAATGCACCACGCGCGAAAGCCCGCGCGGGTTGCCGCGCTTTTCCAGCCCAAACAACAACTCGGCGCGC
>JANOQY010000475.1:0-9712 GCA_031414995.1 Betaproteobacteria bacterium | reverse complement strand
CGCCGCTCGTGTGGAGTGGTTGAATCTCCTGCGCGTGGCGCAGATCATCTGCAACCCCGGCCTGCAGACGCGGGAGTATGTCCTCACATTGAGCAAATTCAAACGGACTTTGGTACGGCATCATGCGGCGGGCGATTTCTGCTGGGGGATAGAAAAGGTCGCTGATCGATTCGCCGTAAGCGTTGTAATTGATGCATTCGCCAAGAAGTCGCAACTGCGCCGTTTGCGTTGATGACAAATTGGCAAGCGCTGCCAGTTTTTCGGCGACGTCAAACAAATTATCGCCAAACGCAGCGGCAATCGCCCAGCGGCGGTGTGCGCCGTTGAGGGTTCGATCCACAATCAGGCTGGTGCAGGTATCAGCCGATGTATCGATGTGAGCATCGAGGCGCGGATGGTCTTCGAACAGGTTTGCGCGATGATGATCAAAATACCGGATAGTGGCGCCGGCATTGAGCAACAGTTGCACAGATTCCGCGTTTTGATCGTAGGAAATATCGAATACGCTGATGTCCGCCGATTTCGTTTTGGAATCACCGATTTTTATTTGCGACAACAAAGACACATCGCGCTTTGGTCCTGTCACCAAAGACAGATTGCCGGCGGGAACGGGAAACGAAAGCCTGAATTGATGCCGTGCGATCAATCCATCGGCATCACCGTTGCAAACGTCGAAGAACTGCGTCATTTGCGGGTCCAACCTTACAAGCTGCGGCGTTCGATTACTATCCCGAAGGCCGCAGCGAGTGATTTTCTAGCGAGCGAAGATCATCCAGAGATTGGCGAGGTCCTGCGTGCCATCGGTGCCTTGGACAGTCTTCAGCACTTGCGTGCCTTTGCCTTTTTGTCCCGCCTGTACCAACGCTGTACCGAGGCGAAGCTTGGCATCATCAGCACGCTTTAGCTCACCCTTTTTAATACCGGCTTCCATCAGGCTAATACCTTTTGCAGTTTGGCCGGAAGTGAACATGTTGTAGCCGAGATTCACCAGCGCATTGCCGTCCTTCGCCGCTGTCGCTGCCGTTTCGTCAGCGCCGCCAGCAGTGACCACCTTTTGATTTTCCGCTACGCGTTTTTCAACGAGGTCGCGCAGGCGCTTCTGGCGATCCACATCAGCGCCTTTACCGAGCGCGCCATTTGTGTAGCCTTCGTCGACGATTTTTTTCGCCTCGCCTGGAAATCCAGCTTGCAGCGCGAGCTGCGACATTTGCATATAGTCGTCGGTTACGGTCAGGTTACCTGTCGCCAGTTGCATACGATAAACGTCCAGCGCCAATCGATCAGAGAAACCGGGTTTGCGTTGTAGACGTGAAATCACGTCGGCCCAGAGGCTTTTCTTCGGATAATGATTCAACAATTTTTCGATCGTCGCGATATAGCCGTTCGTGTTTTTCTGGCGCAAATAGCTGTTGGCTAGCAGTTGCAGTTTTTCTTCTGAGGGCTTGCGACCGGCTTTTTCGTCGGCTTGGACATCCAGCAGTGATTCCTTGGCGGAGTTGGCGAAGTCACCAGACTGGAAATAGGCCTGAATCATGAGCGTACGGATCTGCGAGTTGGTGCCGCCTTCCTTGAAATAGCGGTTGCCCCACTTTAGCGTGCTCGCATAGTCCTTGTTGTTGGCGTAGAGCTTGACGAGCGTGTCGATGATCGGGAGCTGCGAGGCTGCGGGCGCTTTGCCGGACGCGATGACCGCTTCAAACGCCTTGGCGGCTGTGTCATTTTCACCGGCACCAAGTGCCGCATTGGCGCGCGTAAATTCGATCAAGTACGATTCGTTCGGGGTCTTGCCGGACACGCCATCGGCTTCCTTGAGTTTGCCAAGTGCTTCCTTGTAGCGTTTGGCCTTCAACATGTCCTGTGCTTGCTGCAAAGGTTTGCCGACTTCGGGGCGTACCTTTTCCTGTGCATGTGCTGCAGGCAGCGCGAATAGCGACACGCCAAAAACGATTGCCAGTTGAACGAGGGCGCGTTTGATCGATACGGATGCGTGCATGGAAACAATTCTCCGGAAAATAATAGACAAAACGCGGCAGCGCCGCGTCTTGTTGACTACCGATTACTTGACGAACTGTTCGTTGCCGACAATTCCCAGTTTGGTCACGCCGATTCGCTGCGCTGAAGCCATCACCATCGCCACTGATTTATATTGCACCAGTTTGTTGGGACGCAGATGTACTTCGGGCTGAACAGGCTGTGCAGCCGCTGCAGTGAGCCGTACTTCGAGCTCTTCACGCGTAGGAATAATGGTGCCGTTCCAAAGTACGGTGCCGTCAAAATCGACGTCGATTTGTACGACCTCAGGCGGTGTCGGCGGCGGCGGCGGGTTGCCGACCGGCATATTGAGCTTAACCGCGTGCGTCTGGATCGGGATCGTGATAATCAACATGATGATCAGTACCAACATCACATCGATCAGTGGTGTGGTGTTGATTTCCATCATACATTCCGGCTCTTTTGAGCCTCCGCTTGGACCTACGCTCATGCTCATGACATGTTTCCTCTTATCTGGCGACTACTGCTGCAGGCTGTGCAATACACGAATACACGGCCCGATCAATTCAACGGCGGCGGCTCGGTAATAAAACCTATCTTGAGAATACTGGCGCGCTGCATGGTATAGACGACCTTACCCACGGATTCGTAGCGTGCATTTTCGTCGCCGCGAATGTGTACTTCCGGCTGCGGCACCTTCACCGCCTCGACCTTCAACTTCTCGAACAGCGCATCGGTGTCGGCCATCAGTGCCTGGTTCCAGAAAATATCACCGTCCTTGTTCACGGAGATAACGATATTTTCTGGTTTTGTTTGCGTGACAATATTGCGTTCTGCTGGCAACACGACCGGCACGTTTTGCACGATTGCCGGAATCGTGATCAAGAAAATGATCAGCAAAACCAGCATCACATCTACAAGCGGTGTGGTGTTGATGGTGGAGATGACTTCATCTTCGCCATCACTTTCTGAAGCTATGTTCATACTCATACCGGGATCCTCAAGCGTCTGTGAGTCTGTGAGTCAAAGTCTGACCGGTCGGTTAACGCTTTTTGCCGCTGGTGCTCAAGAGCACTGAGTGAAGATCAGCGCTGAATGCACGAACACGTTCCATGACCACTTTATTACGGCGCACCAGCCAGTTGTAAGCCAACACCGCTGGTACCGCAACGGCCAAACCGATTGCCGTCATGATCAGCGCTTCGCCCACTGGACCAGCAACTTTATCGATTGATGCCTGACCGGCAATACCGATCGCGGTCAACGCGTGATAAATCCCCCAGACGGTACCGAACAGGCCAACGAATGGCGCTGTGGAGCCTACCGTTGCCAAGAAAGCCAAGCCGTCCTGCGTGCGGTTGCCAACGTTTTCGGAGGCGCGCTGGATCGACATCGTAACCCACTCATTCAAATCGACATCGCCCATCAAGCCAGAGTGATGGCTGGTCGCTTTAATGCCGCTTTCGCCAATGAAGCGAAACGCGCTGCCTTCTTTCAAGCCATCGATTCCCTGCTGAAGCGAGCCTGCTGCCCAGAAAGATTCTCCAACTTCATTGGATTCTTTCATCAAGCGGAACTGTTCAAACAGTTTCACTATCAGGATGTACCAGGTGCCCATAGACATAATCACAAGAATGGCCAGCGTTCCTTTCGATACCCAGTCGCCGTGATCCAGCATGGCCTTGATGCCATAGGGATTTTCCACGGCTTCTTTTGAAGTTGTTGCGCCAGCTGCAGCAGCAGGGGGTGCAGCTGGCTTCGGCGCGTCGGCAGCCGGTGCTTGGGCAAGCGCCGTTGCAGGTTGAAGTGATACGACCGCTGTCATCAGCGGTGCACAAAGGACAACTGCCGCGACGAGCAGTGAGGGAATGCGTTTAAGAAATGACATGTTTCCTCCAATAGAAAATAACAAACTAAGACTTGAATTGCGCCCTTAACAAACTGGTCGCACCAACCTAAACCATGGGATCAAACTTGAATTAATCGACCAACTTGAACGAGAAAGGCACCTGTACACGTACGTCCCTGCCTTGTCCGTTGCACTTGAACTGCCGGGAGGCACTTATCGAGACGCTATTGAAGGCGCGGTTTGTAGATGATTTGACCTCGACGTCCTTGACTTCGCCACTGGCCGAAATCGTCATCTCGATCAACACTTCGCCCTGCAATCCGTCTTTACGTGCCTGCGCCGGATATTTGACTTCCTGCCGGATCGCCTGCGAGTTTGGACATGCCACACCAACGCTAGGTGCAGCGGCGGGGGGGGCTGGCGGGGCTGGCGGCGCGTACACGGGAGGAGCTACTGCCGTTCTGTTCGAAATCACGGGTGCTGTCACGGGTGCCTGGATTTGGACCTCGGGCGGCGGCACAAACGTGGGCAATATCTGGACCATTTTTGGTGGCGGCGGTGGCGGTGTGTCTGGCGGAGGCAGTTTCTTGACCTCTTCGATAATCTTGGTCTCAAGCGGCTGCTTGATGACATTCATCACTTTCGTGGCCAAGCCATTGATCAAGGCATAGCCAAGTGCGACATGCAAAATAATAACAGCGGTGATTCCGGTCAGATGCTTGCCGGGTGACCGTTGTTGCTGAGCGTAATCCATGAAATATCCTTTAATAATCGCCCATTTTGCTGGAGCGTGTCATGGCTTTGAAATAAAGAGGGCGATTCTAACTGTTTCTTGGAGCGAACGCATTAAATGCAAAGTGCCGGTGTCACAGACAGAAATAACGCCCGAAGTTTATCGTCGGACAGGCCGGTCAATTCGCTGGTTCATATGCGCCGCAAGTTGCGGCGCAGGAGGTAGAATCCTGCGACTCGGGTCCGCCGTGCCAAACTGCTGTACAAATTTCGGATAAAGCTAAACACAGGGACGTTTATCTTGCTAGATATAAGCTTACCAACTTTTTTGAAACTTTGCCGACCAAAACATATTGCTGCTATCGGCGAGCGGTGTGTCTGCACTTTCTGAGCCATCCATCATTATGCAAATCTCCCCGGTCAACGCCTTAGCGTTCGGCAAATTTGCAATGCAAGTCCTGCATCGCAGCGATGCGCGTGGCGCGCGGGCGTATTCCGCTTTACAGGGGCTTTATGACGACCCGCCTGATTTGCGATCTGCCGTTAATTGTGTCTGATGAGTGCCGCCGATGTTTCGTTTGCGCAATGGCGTTTTGACGTAGGGATTATGCATTAATACGCGGATCGCCATTCGGCGCGGTGTTTGGGGCAAAATTGCCTGAAAGAGCCCGTCAAATGGCGATCTACATATTGTTTTTGGCAATGTTACTCTGGTAGGCATGCAGCATTCAGACGGCGCACCGTCAGAAAGAAACGATGGACAACAATCGATCCGTTGCACAAGAAATTTCTGCTCTCGAAGCCGAGGCTTCGCGCGCGATGCAATCAGGTCGCGAGCAGGAGGCGCTCGGGTGCTGGGGCCGCATCCTTACACTTGAACCGAACCACGGCGCTACGTTAACGGTGATGGGGCAATACGCGTTTCGCAAAGGTGATGTCGACTCGGCCCGTACTGCGTTTCAACGCGTTGTTGACACTGATGGCAGCGATCCGCAGCAGTGGATCAGTCTTGCCCTCGTGTATCAGAAGATGAAAGATGAGCAGGCCGAAGAGCGCGCCATCGCCAGTGCGCTGTCGGTTGATCCGAGTGATTTACTCGCACTGATCTTGCGCGGCAACTTACTCGAGCGCCAAGGAAAGAAACAACAGGCTGCACAGGCGTATGGTGCTGTAGCGACCGTATCACCACCGCTGGAACGTCTGGCCCCAAGCCTGCAGCCGGCAGTGGCGCATGCGGTCGAATATCGCGAGCAATACGACTACGACTGCGGCAGGTTTCTGGATGAATATCTCGACCCGTACTACAAAGAGTTCAAGGGCGAAAACCTGAAAAGATTTGGCGATTCTGTCGACATCCTGATCGGGCGGAAAAGAAGGTTCGACTCGCAGTCGATGCTGCATCACTATCCCGGCTTGCCTGCGATCGAATTTTTTGCGCGCAGCGATTTTCCGTGGCTGGATGCATTCGAGGCCGCGACCGAGGATATTCGCGATGAGTTTCTCAATGTGTTGCGCGACGAAGAAGGTTTCACGCCGTACATCACCTATCCAGATGGCGTACCGCTGAACCAGTGGGCGGAACTGAACAATTCGCCCAATTGGAGCGCGTTTCATTTATACAAGATGGGGCAGGTGGTCGAGAAAAATGCCGCCAAGTGTCCCAAGACGATGCGGTTACTCGGCACCGCACCACAGCCCGATCAGCCGGGACGCACACCGGCTGCGATGTTTTCGTTACTAAAACCCAAGACCAGAATTCCGCCGCATGTCGGCGTGTCGAATGTCCGGCTGGTTACGCATGTACCGCTGATCGTGCCAGAAAATTGTGGCTTCCGTGTCGGCAACGAGACGCGTGAGTGGGTGCCCGGCAAAGCGTGGGTATTCGATGACACGATTGAGCACGAGGCCTGGAACGACAGCGACAAGTTGCGTGTGGTGCTGATATTGGATATCTGGCACCCACATCTGACGCCGCCGGAAAGAGCCATGCTCAATGCCATGACGGCTGGATTGAATGCCTTTTCAGGGGCGACAAGCGCTTTCGATCTTTAGGTGAAAATATCGCAAAGCGCCAGTTGGTGCGGTGTTTGAAGCCAAAACAGGCTGGCACGCCCGCCGGTTGGCGTTCTTCATGCAATGAGCGGTTGCTGCCTACTAATTTCTGAAATTGAGAGGCAAAAAAAACGGCGAACCGAAGTTCGCCGTTTTACTTTTACCGCGTTTACAACGCTCTAGAACTTGTAAGTAGCGTTGAAGAACACCCGACGTCCAAGTGTGTCGTACACCTGTGGGTAGGTATTGCCGTTGCCAAATACCGCTGCCAAGTTATTGGAATTGGACAGCGGTGGATCTTTGTCCAGCACGTTGTTGATACCGCCGCGCAGCGTAAGCTGTTTGGTGATGCCCCAAGATGCGGCGATGTCAAAGTAGTCGCGCTTGGCGAAAGTACGGTCGATGTCATTCGTCGGCGCATTGAGGTTCGGATTCGAACTCGTGCCTTCGAAATCAATCTTATCGACGTGACGCCATGTCACAGCCAGATCCACATCCCACCATGGTGTTGTCCAGCTGGTGCGAGCCTTGTGACGCCATTTTGGTGCCGGAACACCGCACACGCCGCCATGCAGCCCTTTGCAGTCATAGGACGAACCCGGAATCGGTTCGTTCTCGAATTTGGTCAGCAGGGTGCCGGTGAAAGCGAATGCAAGGCTACCCATGTTGGCCAGTTTGTGGGTGTAGTTGAAACCAATATCTACGCCCGACGTGGTTGTCTTTGCGATGTTGATATTGGTCGCAACGATCCGTGCCGTTGGAGCAGCCCACAATGATCCGATCACGTCGCGGGTAATCAGGTTGCAAAACGCACCGGTCGCAATACACTGTTGCAAAACAATTGGCGACGGAAGCGTCGAGATCGCATCATCGAGTTTAATCTCGAAGTAATCGATCGTCGCACTCATGTTGCGCATCGGCTCAATCACAATCCCGATCGTGTTGCTATCCGAGGTCTCAGGTTTCAGGTTCGGATTGCCGCCGAACAGGGCGTTGTACTGTCCCGCTGGGCTATCGAGAATATTCCTGTACTGTGCTGCGGTCACGCCCGTGCGCTGGCATTGCGCCAATGTTGCGGTCGGTGTTGGTCCTGCGCAAGGATCAGCGCTGTTGTTGTAGAGGCCGATGAACTGGGTATCGAACAACTCATGCACGTTTGGTGCCCGTGCAGCGCGTTGGTAGCTTCCACGCAGTCTCAAATTCTGCACCGGAGCCCATTCAATACCTACACCATAGGAGTCCGTCTTCTGGTTGATGCTGTAGTCGGACCGGCGATAGCTGCCGTTGACGCTCAGCAGATGGGCAAACTGCGCACCTTCAATGAGAGGGGCGCGAAATTCCATGTACGCATCCTTCACTGTGTACTTACCCGTGGTGCTCGGTGTTGGTCCGCCTTGGCCAGCCAGATCACCGGTTTGATACGCAACGTCGGTTTGCAGATCCAGCTTTTCTGTCCGTTGCTCCAAACCAAACGCCACACCGATACCATTTTTGGCAGACGGCATCTTGAAGCCATAAGAGCCTAAATCGGCGGAGATGTTTGCTGTCCCGATGGTCTGCGCTGTTTCACCCTTTTGGAAGCCCGGAATCTGGATGTAGTCCAATGCGGCTGCTGTTACACCGCCCAAGCTCCAGAAATTGTAGGGCACGCAGTTTGGATCTGTACCGTCGATCACGGAACGGCAGGTCGGCACGCCGCCTGGGCCCGCAACGACATCCAATGCGCGCGCGCCACGCGAGAACGAGAACTCGTTCTTGTACTGCTGCGCATAGATTACGCGCGCGGTTTGCATGGACACATCGTAATTCCACACTTTGGCGAACTCGCCCTTGACGCCAGCAACAGTCCTGAAGGAAGTGTGGCGGATATCGTCTTGGCGCCCACCACCCTCGACGTTGCGGCGACCGATGAACACGTCAGATGTGTCACCAACCGCGATCAAGCCCAGATCGCGCTTCCAGTCTGACGAGAGCAACGGATTTTCAAAGCGCATCGTGAATTGCGCGCCACCGAAGAACAAGCCGCTAGGCGCGATCTGCGCGATAGTGCGGTCGTCGTGGAACGAAAACTCGGTGTACAGATTGACCTTGTCGGTCAGGTCATAGTTGGCCGAGGCATTGAAACCGTACCGCTCTGAAGGACGCTGGTAGAAGTTCGTTGGCGCAAAGTTATATTGGTCGGTTGCGGCAGCGAACGCGCGCGTGTTGCCTGCGGCGTTGGTCACCACACGGCTGCGACCGGTATTCAAGATCAATACGCGACCTGGCGTTCCGGTACTCGAACCGCCGCAAGTGAACGCGGTATTGGTCGAACCGAACGAACAAGAGCTGAAGTCGCGCTCAGATTGCAGAAGCGCATCTTCTTTCTTGTAATTGAAGAACAAGGTGGCATTGCCTTTACCGTTGGCGAAATTGGCACCCATCAGCAGGTTGGTGTCATAAATCTTGCCGTCGGCGCTTTTGTCGCCGGGAACCTTGAATTGGGCGGCATTGGTAAGCGCACGCGATCTGAGCAGCGCTTGAACATTGTTCTGATCGTTTTGTTGGTGATTGTAAAAGCTCTGGTTGGCTTCGATCTGAACGCCTTCGAACTTGTTGTTCATGATGAAGTTGACCACACCAGCGACCGCATCGGAGCCGTACACCGCACCGGCGCCACCGGTCAATACCTCAACGCGCTTGATCAGCGGTGCTGGGACCTGGTTCAAATCTGGTGCGGCACTTGCGGTACCTGCTCTAGGGCTACCACCAGGCAGACGGCGACCGTTAACCAGCACAAGGGTGCGGGTCGGGCCTAAGCCGCGCAAGTTCACCGTCGCGGTACCAGTTGAGCCGTTTGAAACACTGCCACCTTGGTCAGCAAACACCTGCGGCAGGTTGTTCAACAGGTTCTCGACCGAGCGAACGCCGTCGACCTTAATGGTGTTGGCATCAATCACCGTGACGGGGCTGGCACCTTCGAGGTTAGGCGGTGGGATGCGCGTACCGGTAACTTCGATTTTTTCCGTTTTCTGCGCGGCATCCGCAGGTGCGGCTTGTTGCGCGTATACCGACTGCGTCGCCATCAGCGATAGCGCAAAGCCTGTG
>JANOQY010000474.1:0-2204 GCA_031414995.1 Betaproteobacteria bacterium | reverse complement strand
CAACAAGCCATTCGCGCAACCACTCACCGCTTTCAATCGCACCCGGATCGCCGCACAGCCGTACGGCGCGCAAGAAATCTGCATCGATCAGCATGCGCCGCGAACTCGCGCGCCGTGCGTCCTCATATCGCAACGCCATGTCATTCTCAAGGCCAAGCAGCCGGTCCAGCTTCACAAGCCACGCGCTCGATGGCGCGCCGTGGTGCGCGGCGCGCATCAGCACACCGGGGCGATCACGACCGATCAGCACAGCGCTGAAAAACGCGACCTCGCTCTGCATTGCCTGTAAATCATCGAGCAAAATATTCTCGTCGCCATCGCGCGCAGCGAATGCTGTTAAATGCCAAGACAGCTCTGCCGCCGACACCTTCACCGCCGCGTGCTTGAGCTCTGGTTGCCGCGAATATGGATCGAACGCGGGGACAGTCAGCGTGTTGACGCCGGCACTTTCCTTGCCCCCCAGAAAACGCTTACCCCAATGCATCGGCAGATACACCTGGCCGGAACGCATGGTGTCGGACGCTTCAACGAGACTGTAAATGGTGCCGCGCCGCGATTCTATTTTGACCAGCTCGCCATCTTTCAAACCACGGCGCGACAGATCGTTCGGATTAACATTGAGCCGTGGCTCCGGCGCATGGCCGAACAAGCGCGCGACATTACCCGTGCGGCTCATGCCGTGCCATTGATCGCGAAGGCGGCCAGTGGTGAGTGCCAGCGGATAACGGGTGTCAACTTTTTCAGCGACAGCCTTGTAACGCTCCACAAAAAACTGCGCGCGTCCGGATTCTGTCGGAAAGAGTCCGTCCTCATACAATCTTGCTTTTCCAATGGCGGCACCGGTGGGTAGCGGCCATTGTTGCGGCCCACTTGAATCGAGCATCGCGTAACTCATGCCGGTAATGTCGAGGTCACGTCCGCGCGTGGCTTCACGATGTTCATTCCAGACGGCTTCGGGCGAATCGAATCCAAACAATGTCGGCTTGCCGGGGCGCAGGCGCTGCTCCAAACGACGCGCAAAATCACAAACGATCTCCCAGTCGTGCCGCGCCTCCAGCGGCCCCGCCATTGCTGCGCGTACACGCGAAATACGTCGCTCGGAATTGGTCACCGTGCCATCTTTTTCGCCCCAGCTCGTTGCGGGCAGCAAGACATCGGCGAATGCGGCGGTCTCGGTATTGCGATAAGCATCCTGCAACACAACGAGCTCGGCGGTTTGCAGCGCAGCCTGTACCTGTGTGAGATCCGGCAGCGATTGTGCAGGATTGGTGCAGGCGATCCACAGCAATTTTATTTCGCCTTTTTTAGCGGCATCAAACATTTCGACTGCGGTATGTCCACGCTTGTCCGAAATACGCTCAACGCCCCACAGCTTCATCATCTCTTCGCGATGCACAGGATTGGCGATGTCACGGTGTGCAGCGAGCGATGTGGCTAGTCCGCCGACCTCGCGGCCGCCCATGGCGTTGGGTTGTCCAGTCAGACTGAATGGTCCAGCGCCAGACTTGCCGATCTGGCCGGTCGCAAGATGCAGATTGACGAGCGATGCGTTTTTGGCGGTACCGCTACTCGATTGATTGAGTCCCTGACAATACAGCGACAGCGTGGCTGATGATTGCGCAAACCAGCGTGCGGCGGTGATGATGTCGTCGGCCCCGCGCTTGCCACCAAGCCCACAGATTTCGGCGGCGACTGCGGGACTCATTTCACGCACTATCGTGCGCAGTGCATCGAACTTTTCGGTATGCGCCGCAATGTAGTCCCGATCTATCCATTCCTCCCACAGCATCGCATGCAGCATGGCGTGAAACAGCGCGACATCGGTACCCGGCAGAATAGCCAGATGCAAATCTGCAAAGGCTGCAGTATCAGTACGTCGCGGATCGACGACGATGATTTTCAGGTCTGGATTTTTTTCACGCGCAGCTTCGATGCGCCGAAACAGAATGGGATGTGCGAAGGCAGCGTTCGAGCCGGCGATGAACAGACATGTGGCGTGATCGAGGTCTTCATAACTGCAAGGCGGTGCGTCCACACCCAAGGTTTTCTGGTAGCCAGTCACGGCTGAAGACATGCAGAGCCGCGAATTGGTATCGATATTGTTGGTGCCGATCAATCCCTTGGCAAGTTTGTTGAAGACGTAGTAGTCCTCTGTCAGCAGTTGGCCGGAGACGTAAAAACCAACGCTGTCGGGGCCGTGTTCG
>JANOQY010000473.1:0-3108 GCA_031414995.1 Betaproteobacteria bacterium | reverse complement strand
TGCGCATGCACATCGCGCCACTCGCGCATGCGCAACGGCGAGAGGAAATTCTCGTGCAGCATCTGGTCAAACTTGCGATGCGACTTCTTGTGCTTGAACGCGTCCTCATAGAATTCCCACAGCCTCACGAAGCTCATGAATTCCGATTGCGGATGGACGAATTTCTCTTGCGCGAGCGCGGCTTCCTGCTGCTTGTCATGCGGACGATTGCGCGGATCCTGCACCGACAATGCAGCTGCGATGATAAGTACTTCCTTTAGCGCACCTTCACGTTCCGCTGCGACCAGCATGCGCGCGATGGCCGGATCGACCGGGAACTTGGCGAGTTTCCAGCCCAGCGTGGTGAGGCCTTTGTTTTCATCGACCGCACCCAGCTCAAACAATTGCCGGTAGCCGTCCTCGACCATGCGCGGGCTGGGTGGCTCGATAAACGGGAATGCCTGCACGTCGCCCAAGCCCAGCGACTTCATACGCAAGATCACGTCGGCCAGCGAGGTACGCAAAATCTCCGGTGTGGTGAATGCCGGACGTGCGTTGAAATCTTCCTCGCTGTAAAGGCGAATTGCGATACCTGCACTCACGCGTCCGCAACGGCCTGAACGCTGCTTGGCGGACGCCTGCGAAATCGGCTCGATCTGCAACAGGTTGATCTTGCTGCGTGGCGAATAGCGATGGATGCGCGCCACGCCGGTGTCGATCACGTAACGGATGCCAGGAACGGTGAGCGAGGTTTCAGCGACATTGGTAGCGAGCACGATGCGACGTCGCCCAGACGGCTGGAAAACGCGATCCTGCTCGGCATTCGACAGCCGCGAATACAGCGGCAGGATTTCGGTGTGCGCGGGATGGTGCTTGCGTAGCGCTTCATCGCAATCGCGAATCTCGCGCTCGCCCGGCAGGAACACCAGCACATCGCCCTCGGAGGTATCGTGAAACAGCTCATCGACGGCGCTCAAAACCGCGTCCTCGACAGGTACAGCATCATCGCTCTCGTCCAGGAAGTGCTCGGGGCGGTAGCGCACTTCGACCGGGTAGGTGCGACCGGAGATTTCGATGATGGGCGCGTGGTCAAAGTGCTTTGAAAACCGCTGCGGATCAATCGTCGCCGACGTGATGATAATTTTCAGGTCGGGGCGCCTCACCGCGAGCTGTTTCACATAGCCGAGCAGGAAATCGATATTGAGGCTGCGCTCATGCGCCTCATCGATGATGATCGTGTCGTATTTGCGCAGGCTGTGATCGCTGTGCGTCTCGGCCAGCAAAATGCCGTCGGTCATCACCTTCACGAACGTGCTGTCGTCGGTATGATCGTTGAAGCGAATCTTGTAGCCCACCGCGTGGGTGCCGGACTGCTTCAGTTCAAATGCGAGGCGTGTGGCCAATGTGCGCGCAGCGATGCGGCGCGGCTGGGTGCAGCCGATCATGCCGTGAATACCGCGCCCGAGTTCGAGACAGATTTTGGGCAGCTGGGTGGTTTTGCCAGAGCCGGTTTCGCCACAGAGGATGACGACCTGGTGCTTTTGAATCAGATCGGCAATTTCCTTGCGACGCTCGGCAATCGGCAGGGCGTCGTCAAAGGTCGGCGACTTGATCAGGCTGTGCCGTTGCACACGCGCGGCAAATTTTTCACGTGCTAGCGCAAATGCGCTGGCCAGTTGCTGGTCGAGTTCGTCGTGTGCTTTGCCAGCGCGCACCAAGTCGCGGGATTTTTTGGACAAAGCGATGAGCCGGCCGCGATCAGCCAGCAACACATCGTCGAAATTCAATCTGGGTTCGGACATAGACCGCGCATTTTACGCGGCTGGAACCTCGGCCAAGCCTACATAGATAAAAATGAGCAAACTCTAGCACTGGCGAGCTTTCCCAACACTTTTCGGCCCACGATGCCCGCCAATGCTAGTTTTATATTTTTTACGGTGTATTGATCAGCCGTCGATCTTAATACCTTCATCTTCGAACACGCGCTTGACCGTCGGCCGCGAAGCCACACGAACTGCTTGCTTGGTCCAATGCGGATACGCGCTTTTCATATCGAGCCCGATGCGGTAGCCCCAGCGATAAAACACCAAGAGATACGGATCGCAAACCGTGTATTGCCCGCCCATGGCGAAAGTCTTGCCGGTGAGGAGCTTCTCGATATCTGCAAAATAACCCAGCAGGGTTTCGCGACAGCTAACCTTGATATTCTCTTTGGCGGCAGCATCATTGGCGTAACGTTCAGGGCGCACAATACCCGCAAACGCCACTTGCACACTCGACGCCAGCCACGCCATCATCGACAACGCTTCGGCCTGCTTCCACGTCTCCTTGGGCCACAGGCCGCGCTCCGGATAGCCGCCACCGAGATAAGTGAGGATGGCGACATTCTCGGTCAGCACTTTTCCATCGACATTGAGCGCCGGCACACGTGCTTTTGGATTGATCTTCAGATAGTCGGCCTTCTTGTTCTCACCATCTTTCAACGAGACCAATACCGGCTCATACGCAATCCCAAGTTCTTCGAGGACGATATGCGGTGCCAGTGAGCACGCGCCGGGGGAAAAATAGAGCTTGATCATGTTGATGCCCGTAACGGAAGAGGCATCATTGTCAAATATTACAGGCGCGTAATCAAGGACGACGTGTCAAAGCGTTTTCCGCCGGCTGCCTGAACTTCACCATAGAACTGATCGATAATGGCCGTCAGGGGTAGATTAGCGCCGTTGCGCGTGGCCTCCTCCAAACAAATGCCCAAATCTTTGCGCATCCAATCGACCGCGAAGCCAAAATTGAATTCACGTTTCAACATGGTTTTGCCGCGATTTTCCATCTGCCAGGAACCCGCTGCACCCTTGGAAATCACCTCCAGCACCGCCTCGCCATCCAAACCGGCGGCTTGGGCAAAGTTCAACCCCTCGCTCAACCCCTGGACCAGACCGGCAATGCAAATCTGGTTGACCATCTTCGCCAGTTGCCCCGACCCCGGCCCGCCCAGCAACCGGCAGGCCTTGGCATAAGCGGCGATCACCGGTTCAACCTGCGCATAGGGCGCGGCGTCGCCGCCGCACATCACGGTCAGGGCGCCGTTTTCCGCTCCAGCTTGGCCGCCAGAAACCGGCGCATCGACAA
>JANOQY010000472.1:0-10465 GCA_031414995.1 Betaproteobacteria bacterium | reverse complement strand
TTCTTCGGTGGTGTCGGCCTTGGTACCTGCAAACTCCACAGCCAACGAGATCTTGAATGCTTCGAACATCGGCGTAACGCCAATTTCGGAATAGCGAATGCCTTGAATCTGCATCATTTCGCGCGAATCATCGAGCGATATCTGCGCCGTGAATTCTGACGGCATCATCACGGCATGCACGCGTTCGCGGCCAAGCGCGTCGACTGCAATCGCTAACGTCAATGCTGAATCAACGCCACCGGACAAGCCCAGCAACACGCCGGGAAAACCATTCTTGTTTACGTAGTCACGTAGCGCCACCACCAATGCCCGGTACACGCTCGCTTCGACCGACAGCGCCGCGTGCATGTCGCCTTTGATGCGACCATCGTTGAATTCCACTATTCCCAGCGTCTCTTCAAATTCCCGTTCCTGATAGCCGACAGCGCCATCGGCATTGATACCGAACGAAGCACCGTCGAACAATAATTCGTCCTGCCCACCGGTCCAGTGCGCGTACAGAATTGGCACGCCACTTTCCTGCACGCGGGCGCGCACCACGTCGTAACGCGTTTCGAGTTTCTTGAAATCGTATGGTGATGCATTGGGAACAACAATCAAATCCGCGCCCGCCGCTTTTGCGGCAGCTACTGGTTCAGCGAACCAAACGTCTTCACAAATCAGCACACCAATGTTAACGCCCTCGTGTTCAAACACGAATGGCTGGTCACCTGTGTCGAAGTAGCGTTTTTCGTCAAACACCTGATAGTTCGGCAGGCGCTGCTTGAGGTACGTGCCTGTCACGCGACCGTCCTCAATCAACGAGGCTGCATTGTAGAGTTTGCCGTTCTTCACCTGCGGGTGACCAACGATAACCTTGATACCAACGACCTTGGTTGCCAGCTCGGCTAACGCGGCTGCGCATGCGACACGAAAATCGCGTCGAAACAGCAAATCCTCTGGCGGGTAGCCACATAGCGCCAATTCGGGCGTCACCAGCAAGGTAGCACCCGTTGCCTTTGCCTGCTCGGCATATTGCAAAATCCGTTCTGCGTTGCCGACGAGATCGCCGAGCATGGGATTGAGTTGGGCGATGGCGATTTTCATGACGTTGCGCCTTCTCTTTTGGGACAAGGGGACACTTGAAGCGAAGCTGGGGGTTGGGGTGCGGGAGTGCACAAGGACAAGGGTAACATTGCTGCTTCATTATAAGGTTGCCTGCAACGTCCCCCGAATATGCGCGAAGTCGAACTAAAAGTCCTCGATTCCCTAGCCACCATCGCCGCAGAGCAATGGGATGCCTTGATAGATAGCAACCCCACCCTGCGTCACGCAATGCTGCAATCGATGATCGACGCTGGATGCACCACGGCCAATTCTGGTTGGCTGCCGCAATTTCTGACGCTCTGGCGTGATGTTGACGGACGACAAACGTTATGCGGCGCGGTGCCGCTGTACGTAAAGAGCCATTCGTATGGCGAATACGTTTTCGATTGGGCGTGGGCAGAGGCGTATCAGCGCCACGGACTCGATTATTTTCCAAAACTGTTGTCAGCAGTACCGTTCACCCCTTGTACCGGTGGGCGGTTGCTGGCGAAAACATCCGCTGACCGCAATATCCTTGTCGACGGCTTGATCAACTTAGCCGAGCAAAGCGATGTGTCGTCATTGCACGTGTTGTTTCCCAACAGTGATGACCACCAAGTGTTGAGCGACAAAGGCATGATGGCGCGCACCTCGATCCAGTTCCATTGGCAGAATGCCGGGTATAAAAATTTCGATGATTTTCTTGCGACCATGAGCCATGACAAACGCAAAAAAGTGAAGCAGGAGCGGCGCAAAGTCGTTGAGGCGGGCATCACCTTCAAGCGTTTGGTTAGTGCCGAGATCACCGACGCCGATTGGGATTTTTTTGTTCAATGCTACGGCCACACCTATCGTGCGCATTTTTCCACCCCTTACCTCAACCGCAAATTTTTCGGCCTGATCGGCAAACGCATGCCGGAGAATATCCTTCTGATCATTGCCGAACGCGGAGGCAAACCTATCGCCAGCGCGCTCAACTTGTTCAGCGAACGCACGCTTTATGGCCGCTACTGGGGCGGCATCGCGTTTCATTCTGGTTTGCATTTTGAAACCTGCTACTACCAGGCGCTGGAATTTTGCATCGCACGGGGCATTCAGGTTTTCGAAGGTGGCGCGCAGGGTGAGCACAAACTGGCGCGCGGTTTTTTGCCGGTTAAATGTCATTCAGCGCATTGGTTGAAGCAGCCGCAATTTGCGAAGGCAGTGGAAGATTTTCTGCGCCGCGAATCTGGCGGGATGGAACAATATGTGAACGAGCTTGGGGAAAGTAGTCCGTTCAAGGCACAGTAATTAATTTTACAAGCTCCAGCACTGGCGCGGCTTTCAGGCACAAATGCCTCCATAACCCGCGCAAAGTGGCGTTCTACGTAATATCCGAATGTTCTTACAGCACCACCGGCGCATCCGATTGTTCGTTCTTTTGTTCGCCCGTAGCAGGGAAATAAAACGCCAATTCAGTACTGATTTTCTGGATGCCTAAAGTGCTACCGCTCAGAAAATCCCCTTTGCGATAGTGGTGTTCGATCTCGCGACAGATGGCGCGCCAGCGTTCGTCACCGACGCGCCGGTGAATGCCGCGATCAGCCACAATTTCCACCTTGCGATCAGCCAGCAGCAAATACACCAGCACGCCGACATTCTCTTCGGTGTCCCACACGCGCAATTGCGAAAATACGTCGATGGCGCGTTGGCGCGCCGACACATCAGCCCACAGTTGCCCACTGGTGAGCTCAGCCTCAATGACAAAACGTACCTGCCCACGATGCGTTTTCTCAGTCTCCGTCACGGCGCGTCCGATGGCATCGAGCGTAGCGGCTGGAAACAGTCGCCGCAGAATAATCGGCGACATCCAGACGTGGCGAAAGAAGCGTTTTAGCCAATTCATTCTCGATTGCCCCCTCTCACCAGTCACCGGAAGCGCCGCCGCCATCGAAGCCACCTCCACCGCCGCTAAAGCTATCCGATGAGCCGCCACTCGACCAGCCGCCCGGCGAGAAACCGCCACCACCGCCCGGGAAACCCCTTGCCCCCATAAACAACACGATGAAGAAAATAATCACACCGGCAATTATTGGAAACAGCAGGCCGCCCGCCAGAAACCACGCTGCCGCACCGGTGACGCCTGCGGTGGCCGATGCGCCGAGAAACCTTCCAAGCATTGAACGCAGAAGCGGGCCGACGAACAGGGCCGCGATAAAGGCAATAAAAAGAAAAGATTGGACGTTGCCGCCGCCCTGCTCGACTGCCACGCGTTTCTTTTGTGGCGGCGGCAATGCTTCGCCTTGCAGCACATCAATAATTTTGGCAACACCATCCTCGATGCCACCGGCAAAATCACCTGCGCGGAATTTCGGCGCGACAACTTCGCCAATGATGCGTTTTGACATCGCGTCGGTTAGCACACCCTGCGTGCCACGACCAGTCAAAATCTGCAGTTTCCGGTCGTTCTTGGCGACGACAAACAGCACGCCGTCGTCCACATCTTTGCGGCCCAGTTTCCACGCCTCCGCGACACGCACCGAGTAATCAAAAATCGGCTCGGGCGTGGTGGTGCCGATAATCAACACGGCGACTTGCGCACCCTTCTTGGCCTCAAATTCTCTCAACCGCGCTTCGATGCGGGCTTCTTCAGTTGAGGAAAGTGTCGCCGTTAAATCGGTGACGCGTTTTTCAAGTTTCGGAATGGCAACGAAGTCACCTTCGGCAGCCGACACCACTACCGACATCGCACCTACCATGCAGACAAGCATCGGCAGAATCGTGCGCACGATACACCGCCACGCACCTGCGGGGCTGGTCATTTTCATGCGTACACGATCATTGCTGCCGACGCTGGCTGCTGTGCTAACGAATTATTTCGCAGGTGCAGGTGCGGGTACAGGTGCGGACTGCGCTGCCGGTGCAGGCTCAGCAGCAGGCTTGGCACCAAAATCAACCTTCGGCGCTGTTGAAATCGCCTTCTCGTTTTCCACCGTAAATTGCGGCTTCACCGAGTAGCTGAACAGCATCGCCGTCAAATTGGTCGGGAACGAGCGCGTGAGGATGTTGTATGCCTCAACTGAATCCGTGAAGCGTTTGCGCGCCACGGTGATGCGGTTTTCCGTGCCTTCCAGTTGTGATTGCAACTCGCGGAAGTTAGCATCGGATTTCAATTGTGGATAGGCCTCCGCCACCACCAGCAACCTTGAGAGCGCGCTCGACAATTCACCTTGCGCCTTCTGGAAATTCTGCAACGCCTGCGGATTGTTGACCACATCCGCGCCAATGTTCATCTGCCCGACCTTCGCGCGCGCGGTGGCCACGCCGAGAAACACATCTTTTTCCTGCTGGGCATAACCCTGCACGGTGGCGACCAGATTGGGAATCAAATCCGAACGGCGCTGGTACTGGTTCAGCACTTCCGCCCAGGCCTTCTTGACGCCTTCATCTTTCGACTGAAAGTCATTGTAGCCACACCCCGACAAAGCAAGCATCGCGGTCAATCCAAAAAACAGAGCTAATTTGCGCATGAATTTCTCCTGAATAATGTCGAACCAAAAATAGTTGGCATCGCAGCCGGTAAATAGGGCTGATTATGCCGTTTGCAAGATCGCTAAGGACGATTTTTCGTCGTTCACCCGTTTGAAGCCAGTTTGGCGACTTGTTTGGCCATTTCGTGCTTCGCCAACAGCATGTCTTCCCAGGCTTTCAACTTTTCGCCCAGACTGCGTAACAGATAAGCCGGATGATAAGTGGCAATCACGGGAATGTCGCGATACGTATGCAATTTGCCACGCATTGACGCCATGCTCGCATCCGTTCCGGTCAGCCGCATGACAGCCGTTTTGCCGAGCGCCACGATTAGGGCCGGTTGGATCAAATCGATCTGCCGGTCGAGCAACGGTGCGCAGGCAGCCGCTTCATCCAGCGTCGGCGTACGGTTGCCCGGTGGCCGGCATTTGACGACATTGGCGATATACACTTCGCGCCCACGCTGCAATCCTGCTGCGGCCAGCATGGCGTCAAGCAGCTTGCCTGCCTGGCCGACGAAAGGTTCACCCGTCTCATCTTCCTCGGCACCCGGCGCTTCGCCAACAAACAGCCACGGCGCTGACGCTGCACCCACGCCAAACACCACCTGCTTTCGCTGTTTGCATAAGCTACAGGCGTTACAGGTAGCAGCTTCCTCGCTCAGTGCGGCCCAATCCATCAACGCGATCCGTGCGACGCGTGCGGGATCAATCGTGATCGGCGCGGTCGCGGCAATTTTAGCCGCCTGCAACGGTGGCCGACTGGAGGCTGCGGGCGTTTCCCGCGCAGCGATTGGCGGCGTCACTTCTTCGACTACACTTTGTGCGTCCGTCGTGGCGCGGCCCAATTGCTGGAATGTATCGAGCAATTCAAGTTCGCGCAGGAAATCTTCAAAAGTACGCATGGTCACAAAACACTTTGCGCGAGGTTCAGGCCAAGAAACAAGGCATCTTCGCGGCCCGTCATCGCAGGGTAATAATCGCGGCGAATGCCCAACTGTTTAAAACCAAATCGCTCATACAACCGCACGCCCGCCACATTCGAGGGCCGTACTTCGAGATACAGCATTTCGCGCTTGGACGCGCGCGCGCGGTCGATCAGAAATTGTAAAAATTCAGCGCCCACACCGCGCCGCTGCCATCGGCTGGCCAATGCAAAATTGAGCAGATGCGCTTCCTCAAGTGCGGTCATCACAACGGCGTAACCGATCAATTCGTTGCCCGTCCAGCACGCCCAGCATTCGTACGCGCTCAATAGCGAATCGCGAAAATTACCAATCGTCCACGGAAACACATATACATCCTCTTCAATCGCGGCGACCGCCTCGAGATCATGCTCACGCAAGGCAAGAAAGGACACCGGAACCGATGGCGTTGAAAGTACGGCGCTCATAATTAGCTAGACCGCGCCTGCTTTGGCGGCGTGGAGGGCGTGGTGCGCATGATGCGCGCGACGCTCGTCGATCGTCATCGCGACTTTGTTGCGCAGATAAAGCGGCGCAGCATGTTCGGGCGCAATCGCGCTGGCCAACCCTGCGTTTTCCAATTGTCGCGCTGCGATGCGCACAACATCCAGCGCACGCGGCAATGCGCCGCGAACCACGTTCGCAATCTGGCCGCCGTATCGCGCCATCAATTGATCATTGAGCGCGGGCACATCGAAGCCACTACCCACTGCAACCCAAGGCTTGCCATCAATCGGCGGCAGCGCTTCGGGCTTTACCAGCATCGGCGCAATCACCGCCTGCCATCCGGTTGCAGATGCGGCATCGCGTTGATAGGTGGCAAAATAAATCTCGCCCATTCGCGCATCGATGGCGACGATTACCTGATTTGCCCCCGTTTGCTCAGCCAACGCCATCTGCGTGGGGACGGGTACCAACGATTTGCCGATGCCCAGCGCCATGCCTTGCGCGAGCCCGCAGGCAATGCGCACGCCGGTGAACGAGCCAGGCCCCTGTCCAAACGCGATGGCATCAAAGTCACGCAGCGTGAGTTTGGCCTCAGCCAGCAGTTCGCTTAACAACGGTAACGTCAACTCTGAGTGGCGCTGCCCCGCATCGATATCGCGCGCAAACGATTGGTCGCCGCGCAGGACAGCGATGGAAAGGCGTTCGGTGGAGGTTTCGAGAGCGAGAAGATTCACGGTCCCATTATAAGCGGCACAACACAACAGCAATCTCGCTACAAGGTGGCGCTTTACGCGCGAAGGCTGCAGGCTTTGCAGAATACAAACTCTAGCACTGGCGGGATTTCGCACGTATTTTACCTCCAACGTACCCGCCGATAATGGGGTTTGTCCTATTCATTCGCCGATACCGTGGCAACTAGCGCAGCACCGTCGGCATCAAACTCCGCGAATTCATTACATCGCGTGGTTGAATCCCTTGACGAACTCGACGAATTCAGCGGCTAGTACGGGACGACTGAAACAGTAGCCCTGCACCAGATCGCAATCGAGCTCGCGCAGGATCGCGACTTGGCTTTCGCGTTCGGCTCCCTCAGCGACAACCCATTTCCCGAGCGCGTGCGCCATCGAGATGATGGCTTGGACAAACGCGCGCCCTTCGACCGAGCGATCAATATCATCGATAAACAAGCGGTCAATTTTCACAGCGTCCACGGGTAATTTTTTGAGATACGCTAAAGAGGAAAATCCTGTTCCAAAGTCATCCAGCGCGATCGTGCTGCCGAGTACGGAAATTTGATTGAGCTTCTGTTCAAGCAGATCACTCTGCTCCAGTAAGACTGATTCCGTGATCTCGAACTCGATCGATGAGGCCAGACCCGCTTCGCCGACGGTAGTGCGAATATGTTCACTGAAACCAGCTTCCCGAAACTGCTTTGCCGAAACATTCACGGATACGCGCTCCAATTGCAGCCCCTCACTACGCCAATTCCCGACTTGTCTGCACGCCTCTTCAATGACCCAGCGACCAATCGCACCGATGAGGCCGATCTCTTCAGCGACAGTGATAAACGCGCCCGGCACGATGAGCCCGCGTACTGGATGGTTCCATCGCACCAATGCCTCGCAGGCGATCACTTTGTTTTGCTTAAGCGAAACCTGCGGTTGATAATAGAGTTCAAGTTCACTGTTTTCGAGCGCATGACGCAGCTCCCGATCAATCGTCAGACGTGCAACGGTCTCCGCGTTCATGCGGTCGGTAAAGAACTGCGCTTGCCCGCGCCCAGCAGCCTTGGCGCGATACATTGCTGTATCAGCATGCTTGAGCAGTTCTTCCGGTGTTTCACCGTTGCCGGGGAAAACCGCAATACCAATCGTGGCCGACAAAAAACAATCCTGACCCGCGACAGAAAACGGAAGGCTCAACGTCTTGATGATGTTCTCAGCAATATGCAGCGCATCGCGCTGTTCGTGAAAGTCGGTCAGCAGCACAGTAAACTCATCTCCGCCGTGGCGGGAGACCGTATCGCTTTCGCGAATGGTGTCGCGGATCCGCGTAGCAGATTCGCACAACAGCGCGTCGCCCGCACCGTGCCCGTGAGAATCATTCACTGATTTGAAATGATCGAGATCGACAAACATGACAGCAAGCGACCGCCCTTCACGGCGGCAACGCGCGATTTCCAACTGTAGTCGATCACTAAACAAGCTTCGGTTCGGCATCCCGGTGAGTGAATCGAAATGGGCTCGCTGGAATAGTTCCTCTTCGCGCCACGCCGATGCCACAGCTACGGCGAGTCGACTTGCCAGCTCGCTCATCGTCTGTCGGCTTTCAGCATCCTCTCCAAACGGGCCCGCTGGCGCTGACGCGGCGACCAACCAGCCGCAAACCGAAGTTCCCCAGATGAGCGGCTGCACCCAAATCTGCTGCTCTGCACGCGGCACGGCAAGCCTTAGCCAATCTGGACGCGATGCAGTACAGTCATACTGGGTCAATGTAGATGAAGTGAGGTCCGGCCAAGTGGCTTGCGGCACCGCAAGGGATTCAATGACCATTTTACGTGTACCGTCGCCTGCTGGGTCATCGTTCAATCGCAAGAACCGCCCTGACTCTGGCGAATCCCGATTAAGTAACACCGCGCTAACGCTCACCATCGGCAACAGCAATTTCGCGTGGAAAAGTGCCGCCTCAATGATGCGATCAAGATCGTGCCGCTCGAGAATCCGTCGATCTATCTCACCATGCGCCTGCGAAACCTGAAACTGGCGACCAAGCCGCGAGGACATCGCGTTGAACGCTTCACCCAGCTCGCCGAATTCGTCCTTTGAATCAACATTGACGCGCGCGCTGAAGTCGTTTGCTGACAGGCGCCTCGTACCACTTGTCAATATGTCCAGCGGAACGACCATCGTCCTTATGTGGCGCAACGATAACCACGCGATCAGAATCAACGCGAGCAACACCACAGGGAAGAACACGTTTCTGAATGCATGTACTGCTGCGAGTACGTAATCCTCAGGGTCGGATGCAGCGAAATACCAATCCGGCGAACCAAAGTCGTTGCGCAGAAATTGCGCCCATACCCTGCCACGGTAAGCCGTGTCCCCGCGTGTCCAGATCAATTCTCGCTTCTCAATGCCCGCAATCGAATTTTTCAACAATGCGGGCAGCTTTAGATCTTGGCCGTCCGGGCAGTACAATTGGGTGAACGTCTCGCCTTCCACGACACAGATCAGCAGGCCATCTTTGCGATCCTCCGGGTCACCCCACACATAGCCGGCGTCCAACTCGACAACCACCGCGTCATTCGCGGATAAGCTTGGTGCTCCCTGTGTGAGCATAAGCTTGCCTGCTTCCGTGCGGCGCAATAGCGCTCTTGGTTTAGTTGGCATGCTCGTATATTCCGCCGCGAGCCAGTTGGCATCTGGCATTGCGGAACCGCGCAATACCCGCGTTTGCGCGTTTGGGCCTACCGCGACGAGATTGACGATGCCTCTGACGTTGTAGCCCTCAATACCAGCGGCTGCTCCCGGCTGCGAGGCGATCAACACAGCGATTTCATGCACCGTCAGCAGTCGCTCGTATACGCCGGTGGCATAAGTTTTCGAGGAATTGGCGAGTCGGTTGCCGGCTTGCTCAAGCAGCAGTGCACGCACCTGCGAAAGCGACAGTAACGCCATCACCGCAAGCGGAACGAGTGAAGTCACGATGAAGAGCAGGAGAATCCTCCTGCCGACCCGACTTTGAAATATTCTTGGCTGCAGAGATGGCAATCGTAGAGTCAGGGATCGAAATCAGACGCAAGCCCTATAAAACGACCATCTCGCGCACGGAGCACATCATCCTGACTGACTTTCGGCGAGAGCGGCAGCTTGCTGTCGCCGTCTTTACCTTTGCTGTAAAGGTCGAAGTCCGAATTTAGCGGGTTGAGTTTCTTGTCCTTGCGCGAGCTGCCTTTGCCCTTTACACCGGTAAGATTCATGTATTCGTATGGATTTCCCCACGGATCGAGTTTTCCCTGCATGCCGATCTGCGAAAGGTCATCCGGCGGCGTTTGATAGTTCTGGATGTACTGGGTAATCGTCGCAGACATCGTGGCAATGTCAATTACCGCCACTGACACTCGAGTCCGTGCAAAGTATTTGCCATAAACCGGAACTGCAATCGCTGCAAGAATGCCCACCACCGCGAGGGCAACGAGAATTTCGAGCAGCGTATAGCCGCGTTGGCGCTCCGACATACTGTACCTGTCCGAACTTAGCGCATGCGCGGCTTGACCCTGCACTCCACTCTCAAGAGGCGGCTCGCTTTTGTCTGTGCCGCAGTGATTCGTTTCCTGCCCCATTACTTTGATTTCCATTTTGGTAGCTGACGTAAATTGCCTAAGAGTTCGCTCGCAGCCTACGTCTGGACGTGTACATTTCCGGAAAAATGATACATCACAAGGCGGGAGTCCGCTCTTGAATCGGCTATTACGCGCGT
>JANOQY010000471.1:0-6465 GCA_031414995.1 Betaproteobacteria bacterium | reverse complement strand
AGGAGTGAGATATGACTACCGCGATGATCGCTGAAGACGAACCACTGATGCGCGAGCGCTTGCTTGCAGCGTTAAAAGAAGTGTGGCCGGAACTTGAAGTCCCATACGTTGCCAAGAACGGCATTGAAGCGCTCAAGATGTGGAATACGCATCGGCCCGACATCGCGTTTCTTGATATTCGCATGCCCGGCAAGACTGGGTTGGAAGTGGCAGCCGAAATCGGTAATGCGGCGCATATCGTTTTTATTACCGCCTACGATGAATACGCGGTGCAGGCGTTCCAGAACGGCGCGGTGGATTATCTGTTGAAGCCTGTAGAAATTGATCGGCTTGGCGCGGCGGTCGCGCGTCTGAAAAAACGGCTGGCGACTAAACCCGAAGACCTGACCGGATTGTTGGCGCAATTACTCAATCAGGGCAATAAATCCACTGACAGCAAGCCTGCCAAATTGAAATGGATTCGAGCATCACTTGGTAATCAAACGCGTCTGATCGATGTTGAGAGCGTGTTGTTTTTTCAGTCCGACACCAAGTACACGCGCATCGTCATGAAAGAGTCCGAGGCGCTCATGCGCTCGCCACTCAAGGAATTAGTGGAGGGGCTGGACGATGAGGTTTTCTGGCAGGTGCATCGCGGCGTGATCGTCAACGCGCACGCGATTGATCGCGCTGTGCGGGAGGCGCCGGAAAAGCTGATCATCCATTTGAAGGGCGTTAAGGAAACACTGCCGGTTTCCCGGCAGTATTATCACTTGTTCAAACAAGATTAATTGCTAGACTCTAGCGCCGGCGGGCCTTTCGCGGCATTAGTGCTTGAAAAGCCTCGCCAATGCTGGTTCTAGAATTTTAATTATCGATCTTTATATTCGAATCCCTCACGACCTTGCCCCACTTGGCGATCTCGGATGAAATGAAACCCGCGAACTCCTTCGGTGGCTGACCGCCAGGCGTGGCACCGGCCAGATCCCATATTTTTTTGATGTCCGGATCAGCGAGGATCTTGACTGTCTCGGTATACATCTTGTCTAGTATCGGCTGCGGGGTTCCTTTGATGCCCCATAAGGCATACCACGTGGTCATGCTGAAATCCTTGTAGCCAAGTTCGACCATGGTGGGCACATCTGGCAGCAGCGCATTTCGCTGCGTGGATGTGACCGCTAACGGAATCAATTTGCCGCCTTTAATTTGCGCGCTGGAGGAGGCAAGGCCGTCAAAGGCGAGGTCCACAACACCCCCGACCAGATCGGTCATCATCGGCCCGATTCCTTTGTAGGGTACGTGCACCATGTCGACGCCCGCCAAACGTTTAAACAATTCGCCTGCGAGGTGATGCGACGCGCCGCTGCCGGCAGAGCCGTAGTTGAGCTTGCCGGGATTGGCCTTGGCGTATTTCACCAATTCGTCCACTGTTTTGAATGGATGTTTGGGATGGATCACCAATACATTCGGCACGTAGCCGAGCACCGTGACAGGTTCGAAAGCCTGCTCAAGTACGTATTTCTTCTTGGTGTAAAGCGACTCGGCAATCGTGTGATGAATCGCGCCGATGAAAAATGTGTAACCGTCGGGAGCCGCTGTTGATGCGGTCTGCGCGCCGATGGTGCCGCCAGCACCGCCAAGATTTTCGATGAAAAAACTCTGTCCGAGGTTGTTACCAAGCTTGGCGCCGAATGGACGCGCGAAAACATCGGTGCCGCCGCCCGCCGGGAACGGATTGATCAACTTCACGGGCTTTGTGGGCCAAGCGGGGGATTGTGCTGAGGCCGAAAATGCGAGGGGCAGCGAAACTACAGCAGCAACGGCTGCCTGAAGAAGTGTGCGACGTTTCATGAATCCTCCAAATGTTGGAAAACCGCTCTGCGGCGGCGTAGTTAGGTAAATACGATTAAAAAAAACGAAAATTAGGGGAAAACTATGCAGCTATTCTAGCTGTGGAACGCTCAACCGCGCATTCAGCAAGATATTGCATCGCGGCAGCGACGCCGCCCTTTTGATGTGGCACACCTGCAACTTCAAAGCCCATCTCAACCCCCGCGAGCGTGCCCATGAGCGTGAGATCGTTAAAGTCCCCCAGATGACCAATGCGGAAAACCTTACCCTGTAATTTTGCCAGTCCCATGCCGAGCGACATATCGTAATGTTCAAGGATGGTCGCGCGCAATTTGTCGGCGTCGTGCCCGGCAGGCATCATCACCGCCGTGAGTGCGGGGCTGTATTCAGCCGGGTTGACGCAGAGAATTTCAAGGCCCCATGCACGCACCGCGCGACGCGTGGCCTCTGCGTGCCGATGATGGCGCGCGAAAACATTGGACAGGCCCTCTTCCTGCAACATCAGCAACGCTTCGCGCAAGCCATAGAGCAAATTAGTTGCCGGCGTGTACGGGAAAAAGCCAGTTTTGTTGGCGGCTAGCATGTCTTCCCAATCCCAAAACATTCTCGGCATTTTCGATAATTTATTTGCAGCAAGCGCTTTCGGGCTGAGCGCGTTAAAGCTCAAGCCCGGCGGCAGCATCATGCCTTTTTGGGAGCCGCCGACCGTCACATCAACACCCCATTCATCGTGACGATAATCGACTGACCCCACCGACGATATCGTGTCGACCATGAGCAGGGCGGGATGCCCGGCCTTGTCGATGGCTTTGCGAACGGCATGAATATCGGAGGTCACACCGGTCGAGGTTTCGTTATGCACGACGCAAACGGCTTTGATCTCATAGCCGGTGTCTGCAGCAAGCCGTGCCCCAATCTCAGCAGCGTTCACGCCGTGTCGCCAATCGCCGGGCATGAATTCCGGACTCAAGCCGAGCTTTACCGCCATTTTCTTCCACAGCGTAGCGAAGTGACCGGTCTCGACCATCAACACTTTATCGCCCATGGATAAGGTGTTGACGAGGGCCGCTTCCCACGCGCCAGTGCCGGACGCCGAATAAATGATGACAGGGTGTTTGGTCTGGAACACGGCTTTGATTCCTTCCAGCACTTCCAGGCCCAATTTCTGGAACGTTGGGCCGCGGTGGTCAATCGTGGGCGCATCAATTGCGCGCAAAACGCGATCAGGCACGTTGGTTGGGCCTGGAATTTGCAGGAAGTGGCGACCGGCACGGTGGGAAGATTGCGTCATGTTTGAATGCCTTTCATCAATGCATTGGTGGTGTCGATTTGTATACACTATGCATCAAAGTTCTTCGACTATAAATGCTTTCGATCAATATCAGATGAGCGCCCAGACCTCAACCGCCCAGATTCACTTCGCTCCTAAAACGAAGCTTTCCACACCGTTGGAAACGCGCTTGCGGCGCGAAGTCGATGGCGAGGTCATGTTCGATGCCGCCGCCCTGGGGCGCTATTCAACCGATGCCTCGATTTACCAGATCATGCCGATTGGTGTTGTCGTACCGCGAACCATGGATGCGGCCATCAGCGCGCTACAGATCGCGGCGGAAGAGGGAATTGCGATCCTGCCGCGCGGTGCCGGTACTTCGCAATGCGGGCAGACGGTCGGGGCTGCATTGGTGATCGATAACAGCAAATACCTGAATGCACTGGTTGAGTTTGATGCCGAGCATGCGCGCGCAATTGTAGAGCCCGGCATGGTGCTCGATACCTTGAACGCCAAGTTGAAATCTTCCGGGTTGTGGTTTCCAGTCGATGTATCAACGGCGGCGCAAGCGACTATCGGCGGGATGAGCGGAAATAATTCCTGTGGGTCGCGATCAATTGCATATGGCAACATGGTCGATAACGTGTTGGGGATCGATGCGTGGCTGAGCGACAACAAGCGCTACCACTTTGGCGTAAATGCGCTGGAAGCCAATAACGGCGCTGGCTTTAACGTGATTCGTGATGCGATGCACGCGCTTTACGCGCGCGAAGAAGCTGAAATTCTCGACAAAATTTTTCCAATCGCACGTCGCGTCGCCGGTTACAACCTCGACCGCTTAGCACCTGCCCGATTCAATCTCGCACAGCTGCTGGTCGGATCCGAAGGCACGCTTGGTTACTTCGAACGCGTTCACCTAAAATTGACCGCACTGCCGAAACATAAAACCTTGGGCGTTTGCCACTTTCCGCGCTTTTACGATGGCATGGACGCGGCGCAACATATCGTGAAGCTCGGCCCGTCGGCGGTTGAGCTGGTTGATCGCACAATGCTGAGTTTGTCGCGCGGCATTGCCATCTACAAAAAAACGGTGGACGCGTTCTTGCAAGGCGAACCGGATTGCGTCTTGCTGGTTGAATTTTCCGGCGAGCATCATGCAGAACAAGTCGCAAAGCTAAAGCAGCTGGTGGAACTGATGGCCGATCTTGGTTTCCCCGGCGGTGTGGTGGAAATCCCGGATGTGAATTTGCAAAAAGCTGTGTGGGAAGTGCGCAAGGCCGGGCTCAATATCATGATGTCGATGAAGGGTGACGGCAAGCCCGTGAGCTTTATCGAGGATTGCGCAGTGCCGTTGCCGCATCTCGCTGAATACACACGCCGCTTGACCGAGGTATTTCAAAAGCACGGCACCGAAGGCACCTGGTACGCGCACGCTTCGGTGGGTTGTTTGCACGTGCGACCGATCCTCAATATGAAAGCGGATGGCGCGACAAAACTGCGCGCGATTGCTGAAGAAGCATCGCAACTGGTGCGTGAATACAAAGGTGCGTATTCGGGTGAGCACGGCGATGGTCTGGTGCGCTCGGAATGGATCGCGCCGTTTCTTGGGCCAAGATTGACGGCGGCGCTGGGAGAAATTAAGTCGCTATTCGATCCGAAGGGGTTGATGAATCCCGGCAAGATCGTGAATCCGTCAAAGCAGGATGATCGTTCTCTGTTTCGATATGCTCCCGGTTACGCCACGCAGAAAATCGATTTGGTGCTCGATTGGAAAGACAGCGGTGGCTTTGCTGGCGCCATCGAAATGTGCAACAACAACGGCACCTGCCGAAAGTTTGACGCCGGCACCATGTGCCCCAGCTACCGGGCAACCGGCGACGAGCAACATGTCACACGCGGCAGGGCAAATACTTTGCGTTTGGCTTTAAGCGGACAACTTCGCGGACAACTACGCGGACAAATAAGTGGTCAACTTGGCAGTGATGCACTCGCCTCGGATGCAGTCAAAGACGCGATGGATCTCTGCGTCGGCTGTAAAGGCTGCAAGCGCGAATGTCCAACCGGCGTAGACATGGCAAAGATGAAGATTGAATTTCTTCATCATTACAAACAGCGACACGGCCATACGTTGCGGGACAAGTTGGTCGCGTATTTGCCACGCTACGCACCGCTCGCATCAAATTTTTCATGGCTGTTAAATCTGCGCGATACCCTGCCGGGGGCGGCGTGGATTTCAGAAAAGATTACGGGCTTTTCGGCAAAGCGGACCTTGCCCAGATGGGCGGGAGAACGTTTTTCGCTCGGTGTTGCAACTCAAACGACACCTGACGCTAACGGCAAAAGCGGCAACGATGTCGTCCTCCTTGCCGATACCTTCAACAATTATTTTGAGCCGGAAAATTTGCACGCCGCGCGTCAGGTGCTCGAAGCGGCTGGCTATAACGTTCACGTGGCAAGTGCTGCCGACGGCAATCGCCCCCTCTGCTGTGGCCGGACCTTTCTCGCCAGCGGTATGGTTGATAAAGCCAAGGAGGAAGCCCGTCGCATGATGGTGGCATTGAAACCGTTCGTCGAAAAAAATATCGCCGTCATTGGCCTCGAGCCTTCATGCCTGCTCACGCTGCGCGATGAGTTTCTTTCCATGCTTCCCGGTGTCGACACCTCGGCACTCGCTGCGCGCGCAATGCTATTTGAAGAGTTTTTAGTGGCTGAGAAAAATGCCGGTCGGCTCAAACTGCCTTTGCAGGCTTTACCGCAGCCTGATCTGCTACTGCATGGGCATTGTCACCAGAAAGCGTTTGCCGCCTTCACGCCTGTTCAGGAGGTATTGAGCTGGATTCCTGAAGCGAAGATAACAACGATTGAATCGAGTTGCTGCGGTATGGCGGGTGCGTTTGGGTTTGAAGCAGAGCATGTTGAAGTCTCGTTGAAAATGGGCGAACTCTCGTTGCTGCCCGCCGTGCGAAAGGCCGATGAAAACACGACCATCGTTGCAGACGGAACCAGTTGTCGACATCAGGTTGCGGACGGGGCCGGCAGGGAAGCGCTACATGTGGCGCGGGTGTTGGCGCGGGCGCTAATACGCGATACTACGTAGAACGCCAGTTGGCGAGCGTCTTGGAGCATAAGTTGCTGAAAAGACGCGCCAGTGCTAGTGATTTATGTTTTTATGTGCGCCACATCTTTCGACAAAAATTTTGACATCTCCGCAAAATCGGCGTATCCCGGAAACTCGACTTTGTGCGTAGTTTGGTGTTTATTCAATAATTAAACGGAGGATAGGATGAAAAAAATATTATTCGTGGCTTCGCTGGTGTTCGCGTGCTACCCCGCGCTGGGGACTGCGCAAAGTGTGTTTGACGGCA
>JANOQY010000470.1:0-2677 GCA_031414995.1 Betaproteobacteria bacterium | reverse complement strand
AACGTTCAGCACGCAATCCGGCGGCGACCATGCCGCGACTCTCTTTTGCGATCACGCCGAACACAGCGCACATGATTTCCAGTACACGATGGAGCTGCTGGAAGCGCGCGGCATGGAACCGGACGGGCCCGAGGCGGAAGCGTTGGCGCAGGCAAGTTTGCGGCGCAATGTGATGCATGAGGTCGGCCACACACTCGGGCTGCGCCACAATTTCCGCAGCTCATCGATCTATTCGTTGAAGCAACTCGAAGACCCTGAATTCACGCGCAAAAACGGCATGGCAGGATCAATCATGGAATATCTTGCGTTCAATGTCGCGCCCATCGGCACCAAGCAGGGCGACATGATCAACACCACGCTTGGGCCCTATGATTATTGGGCCATCGAGTACGCGTACCGCGAGATCGAACCCTCGCGCGAGGCGGCGGAATTGGAAAAGATCGCCGCGCGTTCCACCGAACCCGCACTCGCCTATGGCACCGACGATGACGCCGGCGGCAGCCCGACGGCCATCGGCATCGATCCTGACGTGAATCGCTTCGATATCGGCAGCGACCCGATTGAATATTACAAACGGCGCATGGCGCTCAACCGCGAAATGTGGGACCGTGCGCAAAATCGCAAATTGAAACCCGGCGAAAGCTATGAGAAGCTGGCGATGACGCTCCAGTACGGTTTCGGCGAGCTCGCCAGAGTCGCGCCGCTGGCGGCGAAATACGTCGGCGGGGTGGCGCACTTTCGCGATCGCGCCGGCAGCAGTCGGCCGCTATACGAACCGACGCCGGCCGCACGGCAGCGTGAGGCGTTGAGTTTGCTCACCAAAGATTTATTCGACACGTCGAGCTTTCGCTTCAAGCCCGAGTTCCTGAGCCGCATCGGCATGGACCACTTCGAGCGACCAGCAAACCCGGATTTCTCCATCGGCTCGGCGGTGCTCAACGTGCAGACATCTGTGCTTGATTATTTGATGAATGATCAGGTCGCCGCCAGATTGCTTAATTCAGCCGAGAAAGTTTCCGACGGCACGCGGCTGTTAAAGCTTTCCGAGCTCTACGACATTTTGCAATCGGCGATCTGGAGTGAGCTGCGCACGGGCGCCGAGATTCGCATCATGCGCCGTAACCTGCAGCGCGAACACGTCAAGCGCATCGCCAACGCACTCTTGCGCCCCGGTGCGCGCACACCCGCCGATGTGGGCAGCCTGCAACGCGAGAACGCTGTGCAACTCGTGGCGCAAATTCGCGGTGCAATGGCCAAACCGATGAGTAAAGAAGCGAAAGCGCATTTGGCGGATGCGGCTAATACGCTCACTGAAGTATTAAAAGCACCGTTGCAGCGGACGGGGGTGTGAGGGCAAGTCGGGCGGGCGATCAACGGGGGAGTGAAAAAATGGGGAATGCTACATAGCAAGACCCGTGTACTTGCAGGAACTAATCATGCCGCTCGAAATATTGATCGTTCTAGTATTTGTCGCGAACTATGTCATGTATCTTATTTTTCATGCGCGATTAGTGTGGAGACTACGCGAGCAATTTCCGATTGAGTTTGAACGCCTCGGGAGGCCACAAGCCTTGGGCGATTCGATCATGTTTGGAATCCCTTACGACCGACTATCCCGTGTAATCGCACGTGGCTATCCAAACTTGTGGAGAGACGGTGCTATCAGGAACCGCATCTATTGCGTTATCTGCTGCCAACTGGCGAATGTCATTTTGATTATCGCCTTCCTCCTTTTGCTTATCTATAGAAGGTTTTGAACCTGCGGAAGATGAATTCACCTCACCACAGCACGCTTGCAGGTTCGGGCCCACACGATGCGAAACACAAGAATCGGCGGGTCTGACAGGCCGCTTATGCCCGGTGATGCCCGCCGAATGGCGGTCCGCGTTGTTTATAGTGGACTCGCATCAACTGACACCAGATTTATCACCACAAGCTGAATTTGCGTTACAGTCCTGACCAACCAGTCAGCTTTGGAGACGCCGCATGTCGGACCACATCGTTCTTTCTTCGCACCCCAAGGCGCATAAGCGCGGTGCGTTTTTTGATGTCCACTGGGGCGCGTTAAATCCGACCGAGCGCGGTCCTGTGATCGCGAGCCTTACTGATCTGTCGCAGCGCAACGCCATCGGCACGCATTCGGGCGCATATGCCGTGTATCGCGCGTTAGCGGTTGCGTCCGGCGCGCTGCAACGCGATCATCGGCCTGACTTAACCAACACCGCACCGGCTGAATTGGTAGGCCCGCATCCGCAATGGGGTGACCCGGACAAAATTGTCTCGATGGATCCGTGGGGGCATTTGGTGTCGACCGCGTTCGCGGCTGAAATCGCGGCGGGTGCCGATGTGCGCCCGAGTATTGCGATCACCAAAGCGCACATCAACATGCCGGAATTGAAAGCCGCCATCGTTGCCGGACGGCTCAAACCCGACGGCGATATCCTCACGGCCAATGGCGACGTAAAAGTAACGAAGGCGGCGATCGATCCGGTGTGGTATCTGCCGGGCCTCGCGAATCGGTTCAAGGTGAAGGAGAGTGTGTTGCGGCGCGCGTTGTTTGAACAGACCGCCGGCATGTTTCCGGAATTGGTGACGCGCCCCGACCTGAAAGTATTTCTGCCGCCCATCGGCGGGATGACGGTGTATTTTTTTGGCGACATGGCCAAGCTCGGCAAGC
>JANOQY010000469.1:0-3858 GCA_031414995.1 Betaproteobacteria bacterium | reverse complement strand
CAAATTGATGCCCCATCCTGATTCATTCGGGTTCCACCACAGATCCTGAAAGTTAGTGTTGAATGTGCGGTTCGTTCCGGAGAAATTGCAGCTTGGCTGCGTGCCAAAGGTTTGTTTGCTGATGCTCTTGGTCACATTGCGTCCAAAGGCGGTGTAGACGAGCGTGCCGTTGTTTGGCCCGGAAAATGTCAGCCGCATACTGCCGACTTCGGTGAGGTTTGCGCTGGTAAGGGGTGTGAAAGGAACCGCGTTAAATGCCGGCCCGGTGGTGCGATAAAGCAAGCCTTGATAGCCGCCATCGGGTTGACGATCACCGCGACTCAAAATCAGCCACATGCCTTGTCCCGCATCGTCGTAGGTGAATAGCGTGCCGAAGATGATGTTGCCCTGATGGTTCAGATTCATGCCCCAGCCACTCTCTGATTCGCCGGCCCACCACAGCGACGTGTAGTTGGTTGTTGCTGTGCTGAAGCTCGCGGTCACGTTGTAGCCAGCCGGGGTCAGATCGGTCGGCACCCAGGGCGCGACGTTCAGGTAATAAGTACCCGGCGTGACTTGCCATGTGATCCCAAAATCGTTTGATCCCACGTCGGCGTCATCATTGGTGGCGGTCTGCGTGCTCGTGGCGAGCGTCTCGCCATTGGCAGCCAGTAACCCGCCAATTAAATCGTAGCCGCCGCCCGATTTCACGTAGATCGTGCCAGCCTGCGCCACATCGATGCGGAAGGTGTCGATGTCACCAACGGCGCCAAGCGTTGCCGTTCTGGGGACACCAAATGTCAGCACAGGCGCCGATGCGGTCGGCTGGTTTGGAGAATCATCGGCGGGAATTGCCGTCCCATTCAGTAGCGACGCAATTTGCGGATAAAAATAATCGAAACGCCCATAGTTGGCGTTTTCGGTCGTGTTGGTACAGGACAATCCGCCAGAGCCGTTGCGCAGGGTCGAACTGGAAAGCACACCACGCAATTGCAAAGAGCCGTTGCTCAATGTAAACAACCCTGATCCGGATGAGCCTTGCTCGATAATGCCGCGGCTAAACAGGATGCCGTACATCTGTTGCTCGTAGCCTTGCAACCGAATCAAACCGGTCGTATTTCCCGGGACGGAAACCGTCCCTATAGCGGCCTTCATCAAATCGCCCTTTGGATGGCTAATCGAGACGATTGCGGAATTCGCCGCCAGTGGGTTTGCATTCCAGCCGGCAAAGATTGCGCCGGCCGGTGGGGCTTGATTCATGGTGAGCAAGGTGGAATCAACGAACTGGTTGGTAAATACGAGTTGCGCGCCGCCGCCAATGCTGACGGAATCACCGGGCACAGAACCGACACAACCAGCCGCTTCGTAGAACCAGCGGGATTCAACGCTGGTCGCTTCGGCTTGCGTGGAAATGCAGTGGTTGGCCGTCAACAGGAAGTTCTGCTGCGAAGGTGAATTGATCAGCGTGCCCGTGCACAACAACATGTCAACACCGCTCCTGAACGACAAGAGCGCGACGGACTTCCTGCGCTCGGAGATGGCAGCGCCGTTAACCGGGTCGTCAGCAATCGCACAAGTAACGTTGACCGTGCATGCACCCGCCGCGCCGGCCCCTGTTGTCGTCGGCAGTGCAGGTTCGGCGGCATCTTTCAATGCCCAAGGCGACTCCTCAAAGTGCCCCACTTCTTCAATCTTGATTTTGAGCCCGTCAACGATTTGTGTCGTGAACAACTCGATAATCTGCGTTGCACCCGCAGTAAAAGGGGTCCAGATTTCGCTATTTACCGCAACGCGTAAAGGCACCAACGCAGCGTCATCACCCATCCGGCCAACCACACGCAATTCGCCTTGGCGGAGTCCCGGCGGCAGCATGATTTTGGTACGGATACCTGTTGCGCCCGCTGAAGTCACGCGAAAATGCGTGACATATCCGCCCTCACTGACCTGTTGCCATTTGGCGACACTGGCCTCTGCACCGCTCGAAAAAACCGAACCGACCCGACGCGGTGCAGATCCCCGCACGGGCGGCGCTTTAATGCCAAGCAATGCCGACAGCCCGGTTACTTTGGGTTGCGCAAACTTGCTGTTCTCTGCCGCCATTTCCAACTGTTTTGCACTTGGTACGAGATCGATGGTGGTGATGGGTGCGGTGCTGGAACGCAATGTCACCCTCTCATCTGGCACGCCACTCAATTTCACACGACCAGGCATTTCTGCGGCAGGAGCAGCCGCAGCCGTTGCACCGATCGAAAATAATCCGATGGTGCCAACTGCCAAAAAGTTTAAAAAAATTGTTGGGATACGCATTGTTATTACCTCGTTCTCATCCAGAACTCCCTACTTTTAGAACACTTTTACCAAACGTTGTAGGCCCAGCCACTGTTGCGCCCAAAATCCGCGACCATAATCTGCCCCGTCAAGCTGATCGCGTACGCCTGTTGTCGGATAAATGTTTTCAAAATTTGCAGTGCGGAAAATCACATCCCATACCGGGAACAACACCGCAAAATTGCAGCCTTGCGTCCGACCTTCATGCCCCACACCGATACCGTGGTGGATGCGGTGAAACCTTGGGCTCACCAGCAGATATTCACCAATACGTCCAAATGAAATCCTTAGATTCGCGTGCGACAGACTCTCGATCACGCGCGTGGCAACAATGATGGTAACAAACTGCACGGGTGCCACACCAATCAATAATGCCACCAGCGCAAACAGGCCGTCCATCACAAAATCATCCAGCAGATGATTACGGTCATCAGACCAAAAGCTCATCTGCCGCTGTGAGTGATGCAGACTATGCAACGCCCACCATAAATTAATTTGATGCTGTGCCCGGTGTAGCCAATAAGCGACAAAATCAAGAATGACAAGGTAGAAAAAAAACGACAGCCACGGCGACTCGTTGAGAAACGGCAGCGCATCCTCCAATTTCCACGGAATGATGTCGTGCATGCGCATCTCTCCATCGACTGCATCCACGATCGGCACCAGCAATAAAAACATCAGCAGCGGCACAAATCCCAAACGATGCAGCATGGTGTAAATCACATCTACCCGCTTGGCACCTTCATCAGCTTGCTCCTCTGCCGGATACAGCTTTTCTGCTATGCCAAACACCACCGCAAGCAAGGTAATTTCAATGGCACCGATCAGGAAAAATTCGGTGCCGTCGAAGGCCTGTTCGGCATATCCGCCCATCCCCAGCGCATGCACGACCGGCAGCACACCGGTTTCAAACACATGCCCGTGCAATGCCGCAAATTGTGTCGTAAAAAAATTGATGGATGCGTCAAACATCTATTTCTTCCATTGCGGATGTTCCGTAATACGGGCAAAACACAAGCCTTTGGCCTTTAATCCATTGATGAGTTCATCAAAACGCAAATAAAGGGCGTCTTTTCTTGACCATATGCCCAGATGCCAAAGCAGGATATCGCCATCTTTTATGCTGCCAATCTGCGTTTTGATCAGCTGATCCGATGGAAATTTTTCGCTCGGCAATTCATCGCCCGAAAAACCCGCCGCGCTCCACGGCACATGATTAAAGCCGCACGACTTGGCAAATCGCGTGACATTTGGCGTGAGCTTGCCGCCCGGCGCGCGCCACACGCCATCAAAACCCCGTCCGGTCATGGCTTTGAACGCGCTCTCAGGCCGCTTGAGTTCGGCGCACACGCCTGCTTCATCGAGTACCTCACCTGATTTCTCGCTTGCGGGAATGTAGCTGACTTTATCGTTGCCGACATCACGCCGAAAAACCCAGTGTCGCCATGTGTGTGATCCGAAGGCGTGTCCCTCGTCGGCGCGTGCTTTCCAAAATGCGGTCCATGACGGGTCTAGCGATGTGTCGCCGCGTTTGGTTTTTTCGTTGGCCAG
>JANOQY010000468.1:0-2084 GCA_031414995.1 Betaproteobacteria bacterium | reverse complement strand
CCGTTTTCGTTATCAACTGAATTGCAGGATGAATTGCGCAAGCAGACCGTGGCGATGGCCAAGGGCCTCAACGTTGTTGGCCTGATGAACGTGCAATTCGCGATTCAGGAACACGATGGTGTGTCGAAAGTCTTTGTGCTGGAAGTCAATCCACGCGCATCGCGCACCGTGCCGTTCGTGTCCAAAGCGATTTCGCTGCCGTTGGCAAAAATCGCAGCGCGTTGCATGGCAGGGCGTTCGTTGAAGGATCAGGGTATCAAAGGGGAAGTGATTCCGCCTTACTATTCGGTGAAAGAGGCCGTATTTCCGTTCATCAAATTCCCCGGTGTCGATACCATTCTGGGGCCGGAAATGAAATCGACCGGCGAGGTAATGGGTGTCGGGCTTACGTTCGCGGAAGCATTTGTGAAATCGCAAATGGGCGCGGGTGTGAAGCTGCCTACTACGGGGCCGAACGCGGGCAACGCGTTTTTGAGTGTGCGTAACGCGGATAAACCGAAGCTGCTGGAGATCGCCAAAACGTTGCAGGCATTGGGCTTTGGCTTGGTCGCCACTAAAGGAACGGCCGCGTTTCTTGCCAAGGAAGGTATCGCCGTGACGTTCGTAAACAAAGTTCTCGAAGGTCGGCCGCACATCGTTGACCTGGTCAAGAACCGCGAAATTTCGCTCATCATCAATACCGTCGAAGAAGATAAGCGCTCGATCCGCGATTCGTGGTCGATCCGCAACGCAGCGCTTACCGGACGCATTACCTACTATACGACCATCTCCGGCGCGCGTGCCGCCTGCGTGGGCATGCAGCATCTGGCGGAACTGAAGGTCTACGATTTACAATCGCTGCATCGCTTGGTTGCAGCGCAGGTCTAGCTTAAATGTGCGCCGTGCGCAGTTTGCTGGCCATACGATATTTTTTTGAGGATTGAACAATGAGTAGTGTCGCCAAGGTACCGCTAACCGTTGCTGGCGCGGAAGCGTTGAAAGCAGAACTGCAACGCCTGAAACACAAGGATCGTCCTGATGTCATTCGGGCCATCTCGGAAGCGCGTGCGCAGGGCGATCTTTCCGAGAACGCCGAATACGATGCCGCCAAAGAAAAGCAGAGCTTTGTCGAAGGCCGCATTCTCGATATTGAAGGCAAACTCTCCAGCGCGCAGATTATCAATATCGCATTGCTGGAAGATGATGGGCGCGTGGTATTCGGTGTCACTGTCGATCTTGAAGAGACTGAGTCGGGCGAAAAAGTGTCCTATCAAATCGTCGGTGAAGACGAAGCCGATCTCAAGTTCGGCAAGATTTCATTTACCTCGCCGATCGCACGCGCGCTGATCGGGAAATCCGCCGGTGATGCCGTGGAAGTTCGTGCGCCTGGCGGTATCAAGGAATATGAAATTGTGGATGTCCGGTATATCTGATTGCAGCAGCGTATTTATGCGTAGAACGACATTTGGCGGGTGTTTACAGGCTAAACGCTGCCAGAAGCCGCGCCAGTGCTAGAGTTTAATAATTTCTCATGATTTAATTCAGGCAAGACGCGTACTGCAAAGCGTGGCAGCTCAACTGGCCTGTATTTCTTAGTCACTCGAGATGAAACTTCTTCTCACCGGATCATCAGGCCCTAAAGTCGCTTCGCGTGTGGCTGAATATTTAGCGCAATCCCATGAAGTGATTGGCGTGGATCTCGCGCCATCACCGACGACTTCCATCGTTGCCGACATCACGCACATCAACGATTGGCAGCCGCATCTGCAGGACGTGGACGCGGTCATTCATTTCGCTGCGTTGCACGCACCGCATCGTGAAACACATTCGGCGGATGATTTTCGTCGTACCAACGTTGACGCAACGCAGCGGCTGCTCGACGCGGCCCGCAACGCAGGCGTGAAACGTTTTTTGCTTGCCAGCTCCACCTCGGTTTACGGCAAGGCGATGCGCAGCAAGACTTCCGCTGTCTGGGTGACTGAGGCGTTGCAGCCCGAGGCCGAGGATATTTACGATGAAACAAAGCTGGCCGCTGAACAGCTTTGTCGCGATGCGTTCACAGCATCTTTTACGACGGCAGCGTTGCGTTTTTCGCGAAGTTTTCC
>JANOQY010000467.1:0-30964 GCA_031414995.1 Betaproteobacteria bacterium | reverse complement strand
CGGTGCGCGCGTGGATCGGCGTCTACTTAAGTACGCGATTTAATTTGCGCCTGCTGACGGCGTTATTCGATCACCTGCTGAAGCTTCCGCTGGCCTGGTTTGAAAAACGCAATATCGGCGATATTGTCTCCAAATTTCGCAGCGTCGATGTCATCCAGAAAACGCTGTCGACCACATTTGTGGAGACGTTCATCGACGGTGTGATGGTGTTGATCACGCTGGCGGTGATGGCTTTTTATAGCGTGAAACTTACGATGGTGGTCGTCGGAGCAGCGTTGCTTTATGCGCTGCTGCGCTGGTATTTTTTCTATCCGCAACGTTACGCAACCGACGAGCAATTGGCGCACGAGGCCAAAGCCAGCACGCACTTTATTGAAACGTTACGCGGAATGATGGCCATCAAGCTCAATATGCGCGAGAACGAACGGCGCGGCGCGTATCAAAACTTGGTGGTTGATCAGATCAACGCAGGCGTAAAGGTGCAACACGTCGGTATTTTTCAGCGCGGTGCCAATGCGTTGATTTTTGGAATCGAAAGCATCATCGTGGTGTGGATGGGTGCGCTGCTGGTGATGGAGGGCAAGTTTTCAGTCGGTATGCTGTATGCGTTTCTCGGCTTCAAGCTGGTATTTTTGGGGCGAATCAATAACCTGATCGATAAGTGGAATGAGTTCCGCATGCTTGATCTGCACGCCGAACGCATCGCGGATATTGCGCTGGCCGAGGCAGAAACGGCATCCACGACTGCAGCCGTATTTTCCGAGGGTGCGGAAGCATTGACGATTGAAGCGCGCAATCTCGGCTTCGCGTATGGCCCGGAAGGCATGGTTTTTCGTAACGTGAATTTGGTCATCAAACCCGGCGAAACCGTTGCACTCGTCGGCCCAAGCGGCTGCGGAAAGACAACGCTGCTCAAAGTGCTTTTAGGCTTGCTGAAGCCGACTGAGGGGCAGGTGCTGGTGAATGGCCGCGATTTGCGCGATTGGGATCTGGGCCAGTACCGTGCGCGGATTGGCGCGGTGATGCAAGATGATCATTTGTTCGTTGGGACGATTGAAGACAATATCAGCTTTTTCGATGCCGATCATGACCCTGATCGGGTGCGCGCATGCGCCAGAGCCGCGCAGATTGATGCTGAAGTTTCCACTACGCCAATGGGTTACAACACCATTGTGGGTAGCTTGGGGATGAGTCTTTCAGGTGGCCAGAAACAACGCGTATTGCTCGCGCGAGCCTTATACCGCAATCCCCAAGTGCTTTTCATGGACGAAACGCTCGATCAAGTGGATGCCCAGCAGGAGCAGGTCATCCGTGGAGAGGTTTCAAGTCATGTGAAGAGTACGGTGTTTGTGAGTCATCGGGCGGAATCGGTGGTTGGGGCTAGGGTGATACAGCTTGTGGCCGCTTAATAATTTAGAACGCTACGCCGACTGAGCCGCCGCCGACAAGTGCAAGGGAAAGATCGCTGAGTTTGATGATTTCAGGCTGGACAGCTACTTCTGGCACTTCGGTAACGAAGGTGTCGATCAGGTTCAGTTCTTTGCTCATGGTGTTCTCCGAATAGGTAAAGTTACGTAAAGGAATGGTATGGGGTTGTTAGAACGCTACGCCGACTGAGCCGCCGCCGACAAGTGCAAGGGAAAGATCGCTGAGTTTGATGATTTCAGGCTGGACAGCTACTTCTGGCACTTCGGTAACGAGGGTGTCGATCAGGTTCAGTTCTTTGCTCATGATTGCTTCCTTTTAGGTTTATCAGGGTAAATGGATGTTTTTTATCTAAAAATGTGAACTAGTTCACATTTTTTTGCAGGATAATGTGGTTTAAGTCTGATTTGCAAGGGGCTGCTGGCCAATGGATTCAACCTCGCCTTCTGACGATAAAGTGCTTTTCAATCAGGCCAATAATGCTATCTCGCTCGCCCTGCGCGAGGGAAATTGTGCCGATTTTTCGGTGATTGAAACGCTCGCTATACAACTCGCAACAATCCGCGTTGACGTTCCAGCGCAATTGAGACTGATGCTAGACGCCGTCAGATTCCTGTACGTGTCTGGGCAGGCATTTCGCGCGATTCCGATTGCCCAAAAGGCGCGCGCGCTGGGTCTCGAGGCGGCGGAACCCAAAGCCACGCTAGATGCGCTCATTGCGCTAGGGATTTGCTCTGCAGATTCGGGTGGGTTGCCCGACGCTATGGAGGCGTATGCCGACGCATTGTCGTTGGCACAGGGATTGGCTGACCCGGTTGGTCAAGGGAAGGTGTGGCTCAATTTGGGGGCTGCGCTAATTTACAGTGGACTGTATCGTGAAGCGTTGGCTTGTTTCGAAAAGGCAGATGTGTTTGCCGCCGTGCAGTCGGGGTTGACTCACATTCGCCCGATAATCTTTGCCAACATTGCAGTTTGCCATTTGAATCTCGATGAAATTCGTCACGGACTGATTGCAATTGAGCGAGCCATTGAATTATCGCCAGCCTCGAAAGATACGCATGCGCTGTTAAACCGCGCTCTTGCGGAAAACCACTACACACGCCTTTTGCTGGAGGTAAGCAACTTCGACGGGGCGAAGGAGCACGCCAAACTCGGCCGCCAGTTTGCGACTGAATCGAAATCGTTACGCGCGGACATATTTGCCTCCGTAGCAGAAAGCCTCGCTGAAGTGTTTTCTGGCCAGACGGACGTGGGAATAACCAGACTTGTCAATACGCTTGATCGAGCTAGAGAACTCAAGATTACAACCCGTGAAGTCTTGATAGCGCTGGTAAAGGCATACGAGTTCGTTGGCAAACCCGACAAAGCGCTTGTTTATCTGAGGCAACTTCTTGAATACCAGAGCAGTACGCAAAAACAGAATGTCTTGCAGCATGTAAAGCTACATCTGGAACAGCTACACCCCGCTCTTGAAGACGAGGCGAACGCGATTCGCCGACTGACCACGCGCGAAGAGGTGCTCGAGGGCCGTGTCGCCAAACAAGCTCTTTTCAAAGCCCAAGTGGAATCCATGGAACGCATGGCAGTCGTGGCCGAATTGCGCGACGATTCCACTGGCGCACATTCATACCGAGTAGGGCGACTGGCATCGTTGCTGGCAAAAGAATACGGGTGTGATGACGAGATGATTTTCATGATCGACATTGCTGCCCGGTTACACGATATTGGCAAAGTTGGTATTCCCGATGGCATCTTGCTGAAGCCTGCAAAACTGAATGCCGCCGAGCGTGAGGTGATGAAAACGCACACCACTATTGGGGCCGAAGTCTTGGCAAACAGTAATATTGCTCACATGCAAACAGCTGAGGAAATTGCCCGTTTTCATCATGAATGGTGGGATGGCACTGGCTATCCGTCTGGACTTGCAGGAGACAAAATTCCGATAGCGGCAAGAATCACGGCGCTCGCTGATGTGTTCGATGCGCTGGCGCATAAGCGGCCTTATAAAGTCGCCTGGTCGTTAGATAGCACGCTGACCGAGATTATGTCCTTGAGTGGGCGACAATTTGATCCGCAGCTCACGGACCTGTTTCTGGGGCTTGTTGGGCGCCTGCGTCGTGAACATGTAGATCTAGATGCGTTTCTTGGCGAAGCCGCAGATGCGTCGCCGTTCCTGCAGGCAAGGAAGAAGATTAAGGAAACTTTGCTCCAATCGACTGACGATCTAGAGCATGGCTCGGAGAGCCGACTTAATCTGCAGCGCTAGCTCTTTGCGGAAGGTGCGCCATAATCGCTTGTTGCAATGATTTCATGGCAGTTTCTGTTTACCGCGCAGTCAGTTACAAGCTATAATCGTGCGCTTTGCTGTCACCCCGGGATAGTCTCTTGCGCAACCGTTTTGTTATCGGTAATTGGAAGCTCAACGGCGGCCTCGCGAGCAATGCGGCGTTGCTTGAGGCGCTAAAAGTCGGCGCAACCGCGAAAACTGGTGGCTCTTGTGGGGTTTGTGTTCCGGCCCCATATTTGTCGCAGGCGCAAGCAGGGCTTACCGGGTCAATAGTCGGCTGGGGTTCGCAGGATGCCAGCCGATTTGAATCTGGTGCCTACACCGGTGATGTTTCAGCGGGCATGGTGGCCGAATTTGGCAGCCGTTACGCGATTGTCGGGCATTCGGAGCGCCGCGCGATTTTTGGTGATACCGATGAAGCGGTTGCTGCAAAGTTTGGTCAAGCGCTGAAGGCTGCGCTAACTCCAATAATTTGCGTTGGTGAGTCGCTTGCGGAAAGAGAAGGCGGCAATACGGAGGAAATTGTTTGGCGGCAGTTGCAGGCAGCCATTGCTGTACATGGCGTAAACAGTTTGTCGAAGGCGATATTGGCTTATGAGCCGGTTTGGGCGATTGGAACGGGCAAGACTGCCAGTCCTGCACAAGCCGAGGCAGTACATGCGTTTCTTCGCGGCAAAGTAATTGCGCTGAATAGCGAAGTTGGCAATGATTTACCGATTTTGTACGGCGGTAGTGTGAAAAAATCTAACGCTGCTGAGTTATTCGGTATGCCCAATATCGATGGGGGCCTGATCGGTGGGGCATCGTTAGTGGCAGAAGAATTTTTAGGTATCTGGAACGCGTTGTAAGGCAAGTTTCCGGGTTGAATGGATCAAGTTAAGGAAAAGTGTCATGTTGCTAAATGTTATTTTGACAATTCACGTGGTGTTGGCGATTGCGATTGTCGTGTTGGTGTTGTTGCAACACGGCAAGGGCGCGGATATGGGCGCAGCGTTTGGCACCGGTTCGGCAGGCAGTCTTTTTGGCTCTTCGGGGGCGGCAAACTTTCTGTCGCGTTCCACCGCAGTTTGCGCAGGGGTATTTTTCGCAACCAGCCTCGGGCTCACGTATTTTTATGCCCCAAAATCAGGTGGTGGCGTCATGGGTGGCGGTGTGATGCAGTCAGCGCCGGTTATAGAAGGTACGCCGGGATCAATTCCTGCGCCCGTCCCCGCTCCTGTTGGCGCAGCTGGTAATACTGACCCTCAAAAACCTGCTCCTCAGCAGATTCCCAAGTAATTTCGCAGTAAAATTAAAGTGTTTTGAAGTAATGGCAGTGCCGTCGTGGTGGAATTGGTAGACACGCTGTCTTGAGGGGGCAGTGCAGAAATGCGTAAGAGTTCGAGTCTCTTCGTCGGCACCATTCATTGAGAAGTAGTTTCCGGGGGCTGTCCCCGCGCACCAAGATCAGGTGAGAATTGTCCACTCGCCGTAGTGGCGAACAGGTGTTCAGCTAAATGCTCGAAAATTATTTTCCCGTCCTGATCTTTATCCTCGTCGGCGCTGCCATTGGCATCCTGCCGATTATCGGCACCAAGGTGCTGACGATTTTGCTGGGCCATGATCGCCCTTATCAGCAAAAACTTTCCCCATACGAATGTGGCTTCGAGGCCTTCGAGGACGCGCGCATGAAATTTGATGTGCGCTATTACCTTGTGGCAATTCTGTTTATTTTGTTTGATCTTGAGATTGCGTTCATGTTCCCATGGGCAATCGTGTTGCAGGAAATCGGCTGGTTTGGTTTCTGGGGAATGATGGTCTTTCTCGGCATCCTCGTTATAGGCTTTATCTACGAGTGGAAAAAGGGTGCGCTCGATTGGGAATAGCGGTGCCTGTAATTGGTGCCGTATATGGCATCTCCACAAGTTTAAAAATGATTATTTATCCTATGAAACTTTGCTTCAATCTGGAGAAATCCCATGCCTGAAGGCGGTGTTTCGCAACAAGGTTTTGTCACGACATCGCTCGATAGCGTGCTCAATTGGGCGCGTACTGGTTCGATGTGGCCGATGACCTTTGGTCTTGCCTGTTGTGCTGTCGAAATGATGCACGCAGGAGCGTCGCGTTACGATCTGGATCGCTTCGGAATTGTCTTCAGGCCCAGCCCTCGTCAATCAGATGTGATGATCGTCGCGGGCACGCTGTGTAACAAAATGGCACCCGCACTGCGCAAGGTTTACGACCAAATGGCCGAGCCGCGTTGGGTAATTTCGATGGGCTCATGCGCCAACGGTGGCGGCTACTATCATTATTCATACTCGGTAGTGCGCGGCTGTGACCGCATTGTGCCAGTGGATATTTATGTTCCCGGCTGCCCGCCGACCGCCGAGGCGCTGCTCTACGGCCTGATTCAGTTACAAAATAAAATTAAGCGCACTAACACGATTGCCCGCTAGACAAATGTCGCCCAAACTTGAAAAACTGAAGGCCAATGCTGAGAACGTGCTAGGCGCACGCGCGGCAAAGCTCATCGTTGAAAAGGATTCTCTTATTATCGAGGTCAAGGCTGCCGACCTGATTGAGGTGATGACAACCCTGCGCGATGAACCAGTCTTCGATTTCAGTCAGTTAATCGATGCCAGCGGCATGGACTATGCAGACTATGGCGACACATGGGACGGAGCTCGCTACGCTGTGGTGTATCAGTTATTGTCGATCAAACATAACTGGCGCTTGCGCGTACGGTGCTTTTGCGTAGACGATGATTTTCCGATGATCGACACCGTGAATGACATATGGTCAGCCGCGAACTGGTATGAGCGCGAAGCGTTTGATCTCTACGGCATTGTCTTCAACGGACACCCAGATCTGCGGCGCATCCTTACCGATTATGGATTTGTTGGCCATCCATTTCGCAAGGATTTCCCGGTTTCGGGCAATGTTGAAATGCGTTACGACCCTGAACAGCAGCGTGTCGTGTATCAGCCGGTCACGATTGAACCGCGCGAAATTGTGCCGCGCGTGATCCGTGAAGACCATTATGCGGGGCGGAAATAATCGTGGCGGAGATTAAAAACTACACGATGAATTTTGGCCCGCAGCATCCTGCGGCGCATGGCGTATTGCGGCTCGTGCTCGAACTCGATGGAGAGGTGATTCAGCGCGCCGATCCACATATCGGATTGCTGCATCGCGCGACGGAGAAACTCGCCGAGACGCGTACTTACATTCAAAACTTGCCCTACATGGATCGTCTCGACTATGTGTCGATGATGGTCAATGAACACGCCTATGTGATGGCGATTGAAAAGCTCATGGGTGTGGATGTACCCGAGCGTGCTCAGTACATTCGCGTTATGTATGACGAAATCACCCGCGTCCTTAATCATCTGTTGTGGCTAGGTGCACACGCGCTGGACGTTGGCGCGATGACCGTATTTCTTTACGCCTTCCGCGAGCGCGAAGACTTGATGGACACGTATGAAGCGGTTTCAGGCGCGCGCATGCACGCCGCCTACTATCGTCCGGGTGGCGTCTATCGCGATCTGCCAGAACGCATGCCGCAATACACCATTACGCACGGTCGTAACGCGTCAGCAATCAACAAGATGAATGAAAATCGTCAAGGGTCGCTGCTCGATTTCATCGATGATTTCACCAAGCGATTCCCGACTTACATTGACGAATACGAGACCTTGTTGACAGATAACCGTATCTGGAAGCAGCGACTGGTCGGCATCGGTGTCGTCACGCCGGAGCGTGCGCTGAATCTCGGGTTTACTGGGCCAATGTTGCGCGGATCGGGCATCGCGTGGGATTTGCGCAAGAAGCAACCGTATGAAGTCTATGACCGCATGGATTTCGATATCCCAATCGGCACCAACGGCGATTCATACGACCGTTATTTGGTGCGCGTGCAGGAAATGCGTGAATCAAACAAGATCATTAAACAGTGTGTTGACTGGCTCCGCAAAAATCCGGGCCCTGTTATCAGCGATGACCACAAAGTGGCGCCGCCATCGCGTGAAAACATGAAATCAAACATGGAGGAGTTGATTCATCATTTCAAACTCTTCACAGAGGGATTCCATGTTCCGCCCGGTGAGACCTATGCAGCAGTGGAGCATCCCAAAGGCGAATTTGGCATCTATCTGGTTTCTGATGGTGCCAACAAGCCATATCGTTTAAAGATCCGGGCGCCGGGATTTCCGCATTTGGCTGCGTTGGACGAAATGTCACGCGGGCACATGATTGCCGATGTGGTGACCATCATTGGCACGCAAGACATCGTGTTCGGGGAGATAGACAGGTGAATGAGCGATGAGCGCTATCGACAGCAAAGTCATCAATGTCGACCAGCTAAAGCTTGAGCATTTCGAGCAGGGGTCGAAATTTAGTTGCGACGCGGTACGCATAGGTCCACTTTTGGGTGCGAAGGATCTCGGCTTTTCATATGACGTGGTGCAGCCGGGCAAGCGCTCGTGTCCATTCCACAGTCATCGCGCAGAAGAAGAGATGTTCTTTATCGTCAAAGGGTCTGGGACACTGCGTTATGGCTCTGAATCACGCAAAGTTCGCGCGGGCGATTTCATTTGCTGCCCAACCGGCGGCCCGGAGACGGCGCACCAGCTCGTTAATGATTCTGACGCCGAGCTTGCGTATATTTCGGTGAGCACGATGTGTCCCGCAGAAGTTTGCGAATATCCGGACTCCGGAAAAATTGGCGCTTTCGGGGGTGGATTGCGTCACATGACGCATCCCGCCGATCACGTCGATTACTGGAAAGGGGAGTAGCACTGTGTTGTCCGCTGAAGCAAAGCTGAAAATTGATCGTGAGCTGACCAAGTATCCGGCTGACCAAAAACAGTCCGCGGTGATGTCGGCCTTGGCTATCGCGCAGGACGAGCACGGCTGGCTACCTAATGAGCTGATGGAAGAGGTGGCGCGCTATCTCGGCATGCCGTCGGTCGCCGTGTACGAAGTAGCCACGTTTTACAATATGTACAACCTGACGCCGATGGGTAAACACAAGATTACCGTCTGCACAAATTTGCCCTGCGCGCTGTCGGGCGGCGTGGAAGCGGCTGAATATCTGAAGAAAAAACTTGGCGTCGACTGGAAAGAGTTGACTGCTGACGGGCGCTTCACGATTGTCGAGGGCGAGTGCATGGGGGCGTGCGGTGATGCGCCGGTATTGTTGGTGAACAACAAACGGATGTGCAGCTTCATGTCAAACGAAAAGCTTGATCAACTCGTTGCGGAGTTGAAATGAAAGATCAAATTACTAAACCCCTCGACTACGGCCCGGATGCAATCATCCTCAAGGGGCTCGATGGTAACAATTGGCGGTTGAAGGACTATGAAACACGTGGGGGCTATGAGGCACTGAAGAAAATCCTGCGCGACAATATCAAGCAGGAAGATGTCATTGCTGAAGTGAAGAAGTCGGCCTTACGTGGTCGCGGAGGCGCAGGTTTTCCGACAGGGTTGAAGTGGAGCTTCATGCCGCGCTCTTTTCCGGGGGCCAAGTATCTGGTCTGTAACTCGGACGAAGGCGAGCCCGGTACATTCAAGGACCGGGACATCATCCGCTACAACCCGCACGTGCTGATCGAAGGCATGATCATCGCAGCGTACGCGATGGGTATCGAGGTTGGATACAACTATATTCACGGCGAAATTTGGGCAGATTACGACCGATTCGAAGAAGCCTTGGAAGAGGCGCGTGCTGCGGGTTATCTGGGTGACAAAATTCTTGGCTCTGAATTTTCATTTCAGTTGCATGCATTTCATGGTTACGGTGCCTATATTTGCGGCGAGGAAACTGCCTTGCTCGAATCGCTGGAAGGCAAAAAAGGGCAGCCACGCTTCAAGCCGCCGTTTCCGGCGAGTTTTGGCCTTTATGGCAAGCCCACCACAATCAATAACACCGAAACATTCGCCGCTGTTCCCTACATCATGCGCGAGGGCGGAGAGGCTTTCCTGAGCCTCGGCAAACCAAATAACGGCGGTACCAAACTTTTTTCGGTGTCGGGTAATGTTGCGCGTCCTGGTAACTATGAAGTCAGGTTAGGCACACCGTTCGCCAAACTGCTTGAGATGGCAGGCGGTATGCGCGGGGGCAAGAAAATTAAAGGCGTCATTCCCGGGGGCTCCTCGATGCCTGTCATCAAAGGGGATGTGATGATGTCCATCGATATGGACTATGACTCTATCGCCAAGGCTGGCTCGATGCTGGGCTCCGGTGCGGTCATCGTGATGGACGAAGACACCTGTATGGTCAAGGCTGCAGAGCGTCTTGCGTATTTTTACTTTGAGGAATCTTGTGGTCAGTGCACGCCATGCCGCGAAGGCACCGGCTGGTTGTATCGCATCATCCACCGTATTGAGCACGGACTCGGCAGGCAGGAGGATCTGGATTTGTTGCTTAATCTAGCCGACCAGATTCAGGGTCGTACGATCTGCGCACTCGGGGATGCCGCCGCGATGCCGGTGCGCGCGTTCATCAAGAACTACCGTGAAGAATTCGAGTACCACGTTACACATAAACGATGCATGGTTGGCCCGGGTGGATACTCGACACCATTTGTAGCTGAACCACTCGCAATGGCGGCAGAGTAATCATGGTAAACCTTGAAATTGATGGCAAGACGGTTTCGGTAGAAAACGGCTCCACAGTGATGGAGGCGGCCAACAAGATTGGCACTTTTATTCCGCATTTTTGTTATCACAAGAAATTATCGATCGCGGCGAACTGTCGCATGTGTTTGGTGCAGGTTGAAAAAGCGCCCAAACCATTGCCCGCCTGTGCGACACCCGCGACCGAGGGCATGAAGGTCCAGACAAGCTCCGAATACGCCAAGACTGCGCAAAAAGGCGTGATGGAATTTTTGCTCATCAATCATCCGCTGGATTGTCCGATTTGCGATCAGGGTGGTGAATGTCAGTTGCAGGATCTTGCTGTCGGCTATGGTGGGTCAGCGTCGCGTTATCAGGAAGCCAAGCGCGTCGTTGTAAACAAAAATTTGGGGCCGTTGATTTCCACCGACATGACGCGCTGCATACATTGCACGCGCTGTGTGCGTTTTGGTCAGGAAGTCGCTGGCGTCATGGAGCTAGGACAGGCGGGTCGTGGCGAGCATTCAGAAATTCTCGCATTCGTCGGTCAGACGGTCGATTCCGAATTGTCCGGCAACATGATCGATTTATGTCCGGTCGGCGCACTTACCTCCAAGCCATTCCGCTACACCGCCCGAAGCTGGGAATTGTCCCGCCGCAAATCGGTATCACCGCACGATGGCATGGGCTCAAATCTGGTTGTGCAGGTGAAACAGGATCGTGTGATGCGGGTGTTACCGCTCGAAAACGACGCCACCAACGAGTGCTGGCTCTCAGATAAAGATCGCTTTTCGTACGAAGGATTAAATTCGGAAGATCGCCTTACCCGGCCGATGATCAAACAGGGCGGGCAATGGATGGAGGTTGAGTGGCCACAAGCACTGGATTTCGTGGCGCACGGACTGCGGGACATAAAGACCAATCACGGTGCTGCATCAATCGCCGCACTGGCGTCCCCACACCAAACGCTTGAAGAGCTATACCTGCTCAATAAATTGATGCGTGGTCTGGGCTCAAATAATATCGATACACGCTTGCGCCAGTCGGATACCAGTGCGGACGGCAAGGTTGCAGGTGCGCGATGGCTTGGCATGAAGATCGCTGACATTTCCAGCCTGCAAAGTATTTTGGTAATCGGCTCGACCTTGCGTAAAGAGCACCCGCTACTTTCAAACCGGGTGCGTCAGGCGGCCAAGCGTGGTTTGCAACTTAACGTCGTCCACGTTGCAAATGACGAATTACTAATGAAGGTGGCCAATATTGCCGTCGTGCCGCCATCTGCATTCACCGCAACGCTCGTCGCCATCATGCATGCGCTGGCAGACATTAAAGGCACACCGATCGACCAAAGCTTCGCCAATCTGGCCAAGAGCGCGACAGTGTCAGCGGAAATTTCAGCCATTGCCAACAGTCTCGCGGCCGGCGAAAAAAATGCAATCCTGCTCGGCAACCTCGCGCAGCATCACCCTGACTACGCCGCGTTACATGCTCTGGCGCAGGAAATTGCGCGTCTGTCGGGCGGCACAGTTGGATTCCTCGGTGAGGCAGCCAACAGCGTGGGTGCAGAAGTAGTCAATGCCACGCCGGAAGCTGAGGGATTGTGTGCGCAAGGAATGATCGCGAATCCACGCAAGGCTTACATCGTCCTTGGCGCAGAACCCGAGTTGGATTGCTACGATCCACGTGCAACAATTGCCGCATTGAAGGCGGCGGAACTGGTTGTGTCGCTCTCCGCATTCAAAGGTGATATTGCGAGCTATGCAACTGTTGCGTTGCCGATTGCGCCGTTCACCGAAACTGCGGGCACGTTCGTCAATACCGAGGGCAGCGTGCAATCGTTCAATGGTGTGGTCAAACCGTTGGGTGAAGCGCGGCCCGCCTGGAAAGTGTTGCGTGTGCTGGGAAATTTGCTCGGCCTAGCAGGTTTCGAGCAAGAAAGTGTCGATGCGATCCGCAAAGAAATCGCGCCCGATTTGCAGGTACTCGTGAATTCGAAACTTGACAATGCGATCAATGGCGTGACGGTGAGTATCGAAAAATCGTCCGTCGGGTTCGAGCGTATTGGCGAAGTGCCCATCTATGCGGCGGATGCATTGGTGCGCCGTGCGGCTAGTCTGCAAAAAACGGCTGACGCGAAAAATGCCAGACGTGTATTTATAGCGAGTGATGTTGCCGGGAAAATCGGCATCATTGACGGCGCCGATGTGCGCGTGACACAGGGTGCATCATTTGTTGACATGCAGGCGAAAGTTGATACCCGCCTTGCGCCAGGATGCGTGCGTATCGCCGCTGCGCTACATGAGACAGCTTCATTGGGACCGATGTTCGGGGTGGTTACGCTCGAAAAAATAGCCATGGCTGCGGCCGCGGAATAACGGCGCGAACAAAGACAAACATGGACGCATTCGTTTTAACCGTGAATCAGGGATTTATCACCGCACTCGGCGCGACGTGGGGTCCGCCTGCGTGGGCATTGACCAAAGCACTTGTGATGGTGGTGATGGTGGTCGTGCCGCTGCTGGTATTTGTTCTCTATTTCCAATTGATCGAGCGCTGGGTAATCGGCTGGATGCAGGTGCGTCGCGGTCCAAATCGCGTAGGTCCGTGGGGTCTTGGGCAACCGATTGCGGACGCCATCAAACTATTATTAAAAGAACAAATCGTTCCCAGTGGGGCCAACAGAGCACTTTTCCTGATCGCCCCCGCGCTTTCCGTCGCGCCTGCAATGGCGGTGTGGGCGGTCATTCCATTTACGCCGACATGGGTGATTGCCAACGTTGATGCCGGTTTGCTGGTCGTGCTGGCGATGACCTCGATGGGCGTCTATGGCGTCATCATTGCGGGCTGGGCATCAAATTCAAAATATGCGTTCATCGGTGCCATGCGTTCGGCAGCGCAGGTAGTGAGTTATGAGATCGCGATGGGCTTTGCGCTCGTCGGGGGCTTGATGGCCGCGCAATCGATGAACCTCACGCAGATTATTGCGCGACAAGATGGCCCGTTCGGTTTTGCCGAATGGTTTTTCATTCCGCTGTTTCCACTGTTCATTGTGCATTTCATTGCCGGTGTGGCTGAAACCAACCGTCATCCGTTCGACGTGGCGGAAGGTGAATCGGAAATTGTCGCGGGCCCATTGGTCGAGTATTCAGGCATGACGTGGTCGCTGTTTTTCCTGGCCGAGTACGCCAACATGTTGTTGGTGGCCACGATCTCCACCATATTGTTTATGGGTGGATGGCTCTCGCCATTTCCGAAGGCGATACCGATACTCGGTGAGCCCGGCATCTGGTGGATGCTCATCAAAATGTTTGCATTGATGTTTATCTTCGTCTGGATTCGTGCGTCATTCCCGCGCTACCGCTATGACCAGATCATGCGACTGGGCTGGAAGATATTTATCCCGATCACCATCGTGTGGATCGTGGTGGTGGGGTTGATGATGATGGAGCCGATCAACAATCTGCCTGTGATTAATTGGTGGTTCGGGAAATAGCTATGCTGACAAGAACCAGAGAACTCGTTGGTAGCCTGATGCTGGGCGAACTCTTGCAGGGGCTGCGCTTGACCGGTCGGCATTTGTTTGCCCGCAAGATCACGGTGCAGTTTCCGGAAGAAAAGACACCACAGTCGCCGCGCTTTCGTGGCCTGCACGCGTTGCGGCGCTACCCGAACGGCGAAGAGCGCTGCATTGCTTGCAAGCTATGCGAAGCGGTGTGTCCGGCGTTGGCGATCACGATTGAATCCGAAGCCCGCGATGACGGCACACGCCGCACCACGCGCTACGACATCGATCTGACGAAATGTATATTTTGCGGTTTCTGCGAAGAGTCTTGTCCTGTTGACTCAATCGTCGAAACGCATCTGCTCGAATACCACGGCGAAAAGCGCGGTGACCTTTATTACACCAAGCCGATGCTGTTGGCCATTGGCGACAAATATGAAGATGAAATTGCCAAGCGGCGCGAGGAAGATGCGCAGTATCGTTAAACGCTAACTACTAAACACTTGCATTACCGGGGCGCGGCGCGACCTCCGTTTAGAACTGACAATCAAAAAATGACCTTTCAATCAATTGTTTTTTATGTGTTTGCCTCGACGCTGATTATCTCTGCGTTGGTGGTCATCCTCGCGCGCAATCCAGTGCACGCTGCATTGTTTTTGGTGCTGTCGTTTTGCAGTGCTGCCGGTTTGTGGATGCTGCTTTACGCCGAATTCCTGGCGCTCACGCTGATTCTGGTTTACGTCGGTGCGGTGATGGTGTTGTTCCTTTTCGTTGTAATGATGCTCGATATAAACTTCGACAAGTTGCGTGAGGGTTTCTGGAAATATCTGCCGGTTGCTGCCACCGTCGCCATATTGATGGTGGTGCAGATGGGCTTGCTGATATTCGACAAAAGCATGCGTCTGGTCGGCGCTGTTTCGCCCGGCGCGCCGATGGCGGGTGTCTCGAACACCAAGGAATTGGGCCGCGTACTCTATACCGATTATTTCCTGCCTTTCGAACTGGCCGCAGTGATTTTGCTGGTGGCCATCGTCGCCGCGATTGCTCTGACATTGCGCGGGCGAAAGGAAGTGAAAACACAAGACGTCGGCGAGCAGGTGCGTGTCAAGAGTAGCGATCGATTGAAAATTATTTCCATGGCGGCGGAAAAAGACGAACCACCGGCGCCTGTCTCACCACCCGCCGCGTAAGACAGCTACAGGGAGAGAAAAAGTTGATTACGCTGTCGCACTATCTGGGTTTATCCGCGATTCTGTTTGCAATTTCGATCGCAGGAATTTTCCTGAACAGAAAAAACATCATCATCCTGCTGATGGCAATCGAGCTCATGTTGCTTGCGGTGAATATGAATTTCATTGCGTTCTCGCATTACCTCAATGATTTGGCCGGGCAGGTATTCGTGTTTTTTATTCTCACCGTGGCTGCCGCAGAGTCCGCGATTGGATTGGCCATTCTTGTCGTGCTGTTTCGTAACCTGAAAACGATCAATGTCGATGACATTGGTACGTTGAAGGGTTGATGAGTATGCGTAAGCAGAGAACCAATATCTATGCGCTTCTTCATGGTTTTTGTGCCCAAGAGCCGCACCAATCGGTCGTTTACGGTTTTTTGTGCTGCCTGAATGAATTGCAATGATTGAAAACAAATTAGCCCTGTTAGCCATTCCGCTACTGCCCTTGCTTGGCGCAGTTCTCGCTGGATTTGCAGGTCCTAGGCTCGGTCGCGCGTTCGCCCACACCGTTACTATCCTCGGTGTGACAGCTGCATTCGTGTTGTCCTGCTTCGTGTTTCAGGATGTTCAAGCAGGCAAAACCTTTAATGGCGCGATCTATACCTGGCTCGTGACCGACGGCATCAAGCTCGAAGTTGGTTTTATGATCGATTCGCTCACGGTGATGATGATGCTGGTCGTCACGTTCGTCTCGTTGATGGTGCATGTCTATACCATCGGTTACATGGCTGAAGACGACGGCTATACGCGGTTCTTCGGCTATATCTCACTGTTCACCTTTTCGATGCTGATGCTGGTGATGTCGAATAACTTCCTGCAGTTGTTCTTCGGCTGGGAAGCGGTGGGTCTGGTTTCGTATTTGTTGATCGGCTTTTGGTACAAGCGACCGACCGCCATTTACGCGAACCTGAAAGCGTTTCTCGTCAATCGCGTCGGTGACTTTGGTTTCCTGCTGGGCATCGGCTTGGTGTTCGCGTACATGGGCACGCTCGATTACGTCACGGCCTTCAATGCAGCACCTGTGTTCAAAGATACGATGGTGACGTTGCTGCCCGATACGTCATGGTCGTTGTTGACGGTTATCTGTATTTGCCTGTTCATCGGCGCGATGGGCAAATCCGCGCAGTTTCCGTTGCACGTGTGGCTGCCAGATTCGATGGAAGGCCCGACGCCGATCTCAGCACTTATCCATGCGGCAACAATGGTGACGGCAGGCATTTTCATGGTGGCGCGCATGTCACCGTTGTTTGAGATGTCGCAGGCAGCGCTTTCGTTTGTGTTGATGATTGGCGCGATCACGGCGTTTTTCATGGCGCTGATTGCCATCGTGCAATACGACATCAAGCGCGTGGTGGCGTACTCCACGCTCTCGCAATTAGGTTATATGACGATGGCACTCGGTGCGGGCGCCTATTCGGCAGGCATTTTTCACCTGATGACACACGCGTTTTTCAAGGCGGTGCTGTTTCTGGGGGCGGGCTCGGTCATCATCGCCATGCATCATGAGCAGGACATGCGCAAGATGGGCGGGTTGCGGAAATACATGCCGATTACCTATTTCACGATGTTGATCGGTGCGTTGGCTAACGCGGGCCTTCCGCCGTTTGCTGGTTTCTTCTCCAAAGACTCGATCATCGAAGCAATACACGCGTCGACCACGCCCGGACACGCGATTGCTTATATCGCTGCACTGGGAGGTGTATTCGTCGGTGGCTTGTACTCGTTCCGCCTGATCTTCTTCGCATTTCACGGCAAAGAGCGATTTGGACACGACGCCCACCACGACCACGGGAGCGATCACAAAGATGCGCATGCGGACGCGCATACAAGTGTAGATGCACACGCTAAAGACGGTCACGAACATCACGGTCTCGCACCGGGCCAGAAGCCGCACGAATCACCGTGGGTGGTCACGCTGCCGCTCATTCTTCTTGCGATTCCCTCAGTTGCAATTGGCTACATGATGATTGAGCCTATGTTGTACGGCAATTATTTTGGCGACGCCATCAAGGCAACTGAAACGATGGCCACATTGAAGAAAGAATTTCATGGCGCATGGGCGATGATGTTGCATGGCCTCACTACGGCGCCGTTCTGGCTGGCGCTTGCCGGTGCCGCCACTGCATGGTTCTGCTATATCGCGAAGCCGGAACTGCCGGGCAAGATTCGCGCGGCCTTTGCGTTACCGGTCAAAATTCTTGAAGACAAGTACGGCTTCGACCGCTTCAACGATTGGTTCTTCGCGGCCGGGGCGAGAAAGCTCGGGCAAGGGCTATGGAAATTTGGCGATGTCACGATCATCGACGGCATCATGGTCAACGGCACGGCCAAATTGATCGGATGGTTTTCTGGCGTGGCGCGCAAAGTGCAAACGGGTTATGTGTATACCTACGCCTTCACCATGATCATCGGCGTGTTTGCGTTCCTGACATTAGTGTTTTTTAAGCTGCGTTGATCGATACGGATTCAAATCAAACAATATGCAAAGCGGCACTTACATTTTAAGTCTGACCATTTGGGTACCCATCGTTGCCGGTGTTCTCACGCTGTTGCTAAGCGGCGAACGCCAAAAAAACACCGCGCGCTGGACCGCACTGATTGGCAGTACGCTTGGTTTGCTGGCATCAATTCCCTTATGGACTGGGTTCGACAACACCACTGCGGCGATGCAGTTCCGTGAGATCGCGCCATGGATTACGCGCTTCAATATCAACTACGCGCTCGGCGTTGACGGCCTGTCAATGTTGTTTATTTTATTGAATAGCTTTACGACGGTGCTCGTCATCATTGCCGCCTGGGAAGTTATTCAGGAAAAAGTCTCACAGTATCTCGCGGCGTTCCTGATCATGTCTGGTCTCATCAACGGTGTCTTTGCCGCGACCGACGCCATCCTCTTTTACCTGTTCTTTGAGGCGATGCTGATCCCGATGTTTCTCATCATCGGTGTGTGGGGTGGGCCGCGTCGCGTTTATGCGGCGGTCAAATTTTTCCTGTACACCCTGCTCGGTTCGCTGTTGATGCTGGCTGCGTTTATTTATCTTTACAACGTCACCAACGGTAGCTTTGATATTTTCGACTTCCATAAGGTGCCGCTAAGTCTGGATGTGCAGAAGCTGTTGTTCATTGCGTTCTTCGCGTCGTTCGCGGTCAAGGTGCCGATGTGGCCGGTGCACACGTGGTTGCCTGACGCACACGTGGAAGCGCCCACTGGCGGCTCGGTGGTGTTAGCGGCGATTACCCTGAAAATCGGCGCGTATGGATTTTTGCGGTTTATTCTGCCCATTACGCCGGACGCGAGCCACGCATTCTCCGGATTCGTGATTGCGCTCTCGCTGATCGCAGTGATCTACATCGGCTTGGTCGCGCTTGCGCAGACCGACATGAAAAAACTAGTCGCGTATTCGTCAATTTCACATATGGGATTCGTCACCCTCGGATTTTTTATTTTCAACTCGCAGGGAATGGAAGGCGGCCTTGTGCAGATGGTTTCGCACGGGTTTATCTCGGCCGCCATGTTCCTTTGTATCGGCGTGCTTTATGACCGCGTGCACTCGCGCGAAATCTCGGCCTATGGCGGTGTCGTAAACACGATGCCCAAATTTGCGTTCTTCGCGGTGTTGTTTGCGATGGCCAATTCAGGGTTGCCTGCCACGTCCGGCTTTGTCGGCGAGTTCATGGTAATTCTGGGCGCGATCAAAGTAAATTTCTGGTACGCCTTCGGCGCAGCCATTACCTTGATCGTCGGCGCTGCGTATACGTTGTGGATGGTCAAGCGCGTCATCTTCGGCGATATTGCGAATGACCACGTTCGCAAACTGACCGACATTAATTCACGCGAAATGTTTTTTCTCAGCGTGCTGGCTGCGGCCGTGATGATCATGGGTCTGTACCCAAAACCGTTTACCGATGTGATGCACGTATCAGTTGATGCACTGCTAAAGCATGTGGCAGTCGGGAAACTGAACTAGGCAAATTGAATCAGGAATCATTGAAAATATGTCGCCGTCCAGCTTGAATCTTGCCATCGCCACGCCGGAGATTTTCCTGCTCATCATGACTTGCGTTGTGATGTTGGTTGATCTTTTCTCGGCAGCCGAAAAGCGCGAAGGGCGATTGTTCATCCTTTCCATCGGCACACTGATTGTAGTTGCCCTGAGCTTCTTTGTGCTCCCGGTGCAAACGGCAGCGTCGCGCTTTGCCTTTAACGGCATGTTCGTTGTTGATGGCATGGCCGTCATACTAAAAGTTGCGATTGCGATTGCCGTTGCGATGGTGATTGTTTACAGCCGTGCTTACCTGGCTGCCCGCAAACTTTTCAGCGGCGAGTTCATTACCCTCATTCTGTTCGCCACGCTGGGCATGATGGTCATGGTGTCGGCAAATCACTTCATCAGTCTGTATCTTGGCCTCGAATTGCTGGCGCTTTCCAGTTATGCGATGGTGGCACTGAACCGCGATTCAGCAACCTCCAGCGAAGCGGCGATGAAATATTTCATCCTAGGTGCGCTGGCGTCGGGGTTACTGCTCTACGGCTTGTCGATGATCTATGGTGCGACTGGTTCGCTCGATGTCAGCAAGGTCGCCACTATTATCAGTGCCAGCCGCGGCATTGATCCACTCATCATGTTTGGACTTGTCTTCGTGGTTTCTGGGCTGGCCTTCAAGCTGGGCGTGGTGCCGTTTCATATGTGGGTGCCGGATGTGTATCACGGCGCGCCGACGGCGATGACATTGTTTATCGGCTCCGCACCAAAGCTTGCGGCGTTTGGTTTCATCATGCGCATTCTCGCTGATTCGCTTGGTGGCGCAACAGGCGATTGGCAGGGCATGCTGGTGATTCTTGCGGTGCTATCGATGGCGCTGGGTAATATTGTCGCCATTGCGCAGACCAACCTGAAGCGCATGCTCGCGTATTCGACGATCTCGCACATGGGCTTTCTGCTGCTGGGTATTCTGGCAGGCACCAAGAGTGGCTATGCGTCCGGCCTGTTCTACGTCATCACCTATGTGCTGATGACGGCTGGTGCGTTCGGCATGATCATGCTGCTCTCGCGTGCGGGCTTTGAAGCGGACAATATCGATGACTTCAAAGGGCTCAATCAGCGTTCGCCTTTGTACGCGTTGATGATGTTGTTCATTGTTTTCTCTATGGCCGGCATCCCGCCATTTCTGGGTTTCTGGGCGAAGCTTGCCGTACTTGAGGGCGCGCTCAACGCGGGTTACACTTGGTTGGTGGTGTTCGCAGTGTTGATGAGTGTGATCGGCGCGTTCTACTATCTTCGCCTCATCAAGGTCATGTATTTTGACGGGCCGACCGATACATCACCCATCGCTGCCACCGCAGACATGCGCGGTTTGTTGGTCATCAACGCGTTTGCGCTGTTGGTGCTGGGCATATTTCCAAGTGCCCTGATGACGGCCTGCCTGAATGCCATCCAGGTCTCGTTCTGATTTGACGGAAAATTTGGCCCCGGCCTCCGCTGGGGCGGGCAAGGCGTGATCATGGGTGATCGCACCTTGTCCGATTTAACCGAGACCACCATCACCAGCGAACGCGTGCTGGATGGGAAGATGATTCGTGTCGACCTTGATCGGGTGCGACTTCCTGACGGCAGTGAATCGTGGCGTGAATATGTGTTGCATCCGGGTGCGGTGATCATTGCTGCATTCGTTGACGACGACACCTTGATTTTCGAGCACCAGTTCCGCTATCCCGTGCGGCGACATTTTATTGAATTGCCCGCAGGAAAAATTGACGCCGGTGAGCCGCATGCCGAGACCGCGCGACGCGAACTGCTGGAGGAAACCGGACACACTGCTGCGCACTGGCATCATGCTGCGACCTTGCATGCCGGTATCGGCTACTCCAACGAAGCCATTGAGCTATACGTTGCCCGACAGCTCACGTATGTGGGGCACAAGCTCGACGAAGGTGAATTTCTGGAAGTGTTCACGATGTCGCTTGATGAAGCGGTTGAAAAGGTCGGCACAGGTGAAATTACCGACACCAAATCAGCGTTTTCCTTGTTATGGCTGGATAAGTTCCGTCATCGTTTGCCGAAGCTAACATCATGACCAATCACGTTTACGATATCGCCATCATCGGCGGCGGCATCAACGGTTGCGGGATCGCACGGGACGCTGCGGGACGCGGTCTGAAGGTCTTGCTGGTCGAGCAGGATGATCTTGCCTCTGCGACCAGCTCCTGGAGCTCAAAGCTGATCCACGGCGGGCTGCGCTACCTTGAGCAATATGAATTCCGTCTGGTGCGCGAGGCCTTGCAAGAACGCGAAATATTATTGAAGATCGCGCCGCACATCATTCATCCGCTTGAATTTATTCTGCCGCACGACAAACACATGCGGCCGGCGTGGATGATACGAATGGGTCTTTTTATGTACGACCACATCGGCGGAAAAATTTCATTGCCCGGCTCGCGCACTGTCATGTTCCCCGACCCCAGTTACAGTGCGGGGTTGAAGCCGGTCATTCGCCGGGGATTTTTTTATTCCGATGCCCGTGTGGATGATGCAAGGCTCACCGTGCTCAATGCGGTTTCCGCGCGCGCGCATGGCGCCGACGTACGCACCCGCACCCGCGTGCTGAGCGGCAAGCGCAGCGGCGATGCTTGGCAAATTCTGCTGCACAATGTTGATACCGGTCAGGAGTCATCGGTCAGCGCGCGCGGTATCGTCAATGCCGCCGGGCCGTGGGTAAAACATCTGCTGGATGACGCCCTGCGCGTGCCGATGAGCGCGACTGCAAAACTGGTCAAGGGCTGTCATATCGTTGTGCCGCGCGTACACGATCATCAGCACGCATATATCCTGCAAAACGACGACAAGCGCGTCGTGTTCATTATTCCGTTTGAGGAAAAATTCAGCCTGATCGGTACCACCGACGTCAATGTTGACTCCGTTGATGAAGGCCATCAAATATCCAAGGCCGAGATTACTTATTTGATTCGCGCCGCCAATCGGTTTCTTGCCAAACCGTTGCACGAAGCCGACGTGGTCTGGAGCTATGCTGGCGTGCGGCCGTTATATGACGACGGTTCCGACAATCCTTCCGAGATTACCCGCGATTACGTGTTGAAGACCGATCATCAGGACGGCAAGCTGCCGTTGTTGTCGATTTTCGGCGGCAAGATCACGACCTATCGTCGCCTCGCCGAGCACGCACTCGAAGAATTGCAGCCGTACTACCCGCAGCTCTCGGTGGGATGGACTGGTGCAGAAGCGCTGCCCGGCGGTGATCTTGATTCGCTGCAAGATGTGACGCACGCGTTGATGAAGAAATTTGCCTCGTTACCGATCGATTATTTGAACCGTCTGGTTCGGCGCCACGGTTCGCTCACCGAGCGCGTACTCAACGGCGTGCGCTCGATGGCCGATCTGGGCGAACTGTTCGGTGCTGGATCGACGCTGTTGAGTGAGCGTGAAATTGATTACTGTATCAATGAAGAGTGGGCGAGAAAGCCTGATGATATTTTGTGGCGTCGCACCAAGTGTGGTTTACACATGGACGCTGCCGAGCGGGAGCGGGCGGGGATGTTTATTGAAGCGCGTGTTGCTGCGCTCGTAGAATAATCATCATGTACGTAGAGCCAGCATCCATGCGGTCACTGGCAGAGTTTGCCCCTGAAGACCGCGCCAGTATTAGAGGTGTGTTATTTGATATTGATGACACCCTGACCACCGATGGGCACCTCACCGCAGCAGCCTACGCCGCTGTCGATGCACTCAAGACCGCTGGACTCATCGTCGTGCCCATCACCGGTCGGCCCGCAGGTTGGTGCGATCACATCGCGCGCATGTGGCCGGTGGATGGCGTGGTCGGCGAAAACGGCGCGTTTTATTTCTTCTTTGACCGCGATGGAAAAAAACTCACGCAGCGATTCGTGAAATCTGCGACAGAACGCCAAGCCGACCGCCAACGACTAACGCATATTGCAGAGCGCGTTCTTCGCGAGGTCCCCGGCTGCGCACTCGCATCCGATCAAAATTATCGCGAAGCCGATATCGCCATCGATTTTTGCGAAGACGTTCCAGCATTGGTACGCGCGGAAATTGTGCGCATCAAAACGATCATGGAATCTGAAGACCTCACTGCAAAGATCAGTTCCATTCACGTCAATGGCTGGTTTGGCGGTTACGACAAACTCTCGACGACAAAACTATTCATGCGGGAACGACTCGCTATCGATCTCGATCTGCACAAGAATGAATTTGTCTTTGTCGGCGATTCGCCAAACGATGAACCGATGTTCGGTTATTTCCCACATTCAGTGGGGGTGGCAAACGTGAGGGATTTTCTGGACGTGATTGTGATGAAGCCTGCGTATGTCACGGAATTCAGATGCGGAGCGGGATTTGCAGAGATTGCCGGCGCGCTGATAAGCTGATTGATCTAAAACCAGCGGGCAGGTTTTCGCCCCTTATCTGCCAAGTTCTACGATCACGCGCCCTGAGGGCGTGCTCCACGCTCGAACGCCAGCTTGCCTGCGACGTAAACCGCACGTGTGGCTCTATCATCGGCCATCGTCATCTGCACCGCCAACACTTCATCAATTGATTTACAGAATTTCATCCGGAATTCGATCAGCGGTGTGGATTTGAGATCAAGCACGACCAAATCAGCTTCCATGCCGGGCGCAATGGAACCAATTTGTTCTTCCAGATGTAACGACTCTGCCGCGCCGCGTGTGGCCAAGAAATAAGCGTCGGCGGCGCACAACGAATTGCCACAAAGCTCGCCGACTTTGTAGGCCTCGCCCATCGTGCGCAGTGGTGAAAGGCAGGTACCAGCACCGACGTCGGTGCCGAGTCCAACCCGAACCGGGCGATGCATTTTCTTGGCGTTGTCAAAGCGGAATAATCCGCTGCCGAGAAATTCATTCGATGTTGGACAATGCGCGACTGCCGCACCTGCCTCGTGCAAACGTTGCCATTCAGCTTCTTCCAAATGAATGCCGTGGCCAAATACGGCCCGCTTGCCGACCAGATCGTAATGATCGTAAACATCCAGATAACTGGTGCGCTCGGGAAACAGTTCGCGCACCCACGCGACTTCGTCAGTGTTTTCTGAAATGTGCGTTTGCATGTGTGTTTGCGGGAATTCACGCCATAGCGCGCCTGCTGCCTCGAGTTGCGCTGGCGATGAAGTTGGCGCGAATCGGGGCGTGATCGCGTAACCCAGCCTTCCCACGCCGTGCCATTTTTCGATCAATGCTTTGGATTGGTCATAGCCGGTTTGCGCGGTGTCGAGGAGTGCTGCGGGCGCATTGCGATCCATCATCACTTTGCCTGCGATCATGCGCAGACCACGCTTCTCGGCCTCGGTAAAAAATACGTCCACCGAATGCGCGTGCACGGTGCCGTAGACCATCGCGGTCGTGGTGCCGACGCGCAGACATTCATCGAGGAACAGGGCAGATACTTCGCGCGCGTGGTCGATGTCGACGAACTGCTGCTCAGCCGGAAAGGTGTAACGGTTTAGCCAGTCGATCAGTTGTTTGCCGTAAGCGCCAATGATCTGCGTTTGCGGATAGTGCACGTGCAGATCGATGAAGCCCGGCAAGATCAAGGAATCGGTGTACGACGTGATCGTTGTTTCGGGCGGCAACGAATTTTTAAGCGCGGCATATGGGCCAAATGCCTTGATGTGGCCATCCTCCAGCACAACGAGCGCATCAGATTCGTAGTGCATCGCGGCGTCGCGTCCAACAAGGAATGGGTCGCCCCGAAAAGTGAGCGCGGCACCGCGCAGTGCGTGGCTGCTCATGATTTAAGCAGCTGCTTTTTGCGGCATGTGTTTTGCCACCTGCGCGATTAATTCCTCTTTGTCGTAGGGCTTCACCACTGTTCCGCTATACCCGTACTCCACCGACGACATATCTTCTTCCAACGCCAGCAAGATCGGGATGCTGGGCGATTTCGCCGGTAACTTTTCGCGCAGGGCGTCGGCGATGGACTCGATACCCATTTCAGCAAAGCCGGGTGTAGTCGGGTCGATAATGATGACGTCGTAGGTATCCTGCTCCATTTCGATATGAGCCACGGTCGCGCTGTCGGCCGTGCTGATCCGGTAACCTACTTTTTTCAGTGCCATTGCCGCCGCCATCGCGTGTTCCCGATTGGCATCAATGACCAGTACCGTTCCGGCTTTGGCTTCGCGCAATGAATGGCGCGTAATCAGCGTGGATGTGGATTCGCTGTCGTCATCTTGCGCACCCATCACCGCAGAGAGCGCCTCGTTGAGGCGGGTGGCACCAATTGGCTGGCGCAGGTATGCGCTGATGCCACTTTCGCGACATGCAATTGCGTCACCCGGTTTACCGGTTTTGGCCAGCATTACCACGGCGGTTTGCTTGAGCTTGATATTATTTTTGATGCGAAACGCGAGCAGGAAACCATCCTGCACCGGCAATTGATTGGCGGTAATCACCAGCGGAATCGAGCCTTCTTCATCGGCCACACGCTGCAAAAGATGCAGCGCCATCGCTGCGTCATCCGCCTCGTGCGGCAACATGCGCCAGCTTCGGGCGAGTTCAGAAAGCTGCTTACGTTGCTCAAGGTCGCTGCTCACGATCATCAAGTGCATCCCCGTGAGAGTGACAAACGTGGGACGGGTGCGCGGGTCCTTGACGGTACGATAGGGGAATGCAGCAGTGAACTGCCATGTCGTGGTTTCTTTACGCTCCTTGATATCGATCTTGCCACCAGCCTTGCCGGTGGCGTTGCCGTGCATCGCCCGAACAATCTGGCGCGCAAGCGAAAGTTGCATCATTGCGGCAGGATTGATGGACTTCGGGCGTACTGCACCCTTGGGGATCGATTGCACCACGCTGAAACTGATATGAATCAGATTTTCAGCCGAATACTCAGGCTCGATGAGCAGCGAGACTTCAGTACCTGGCACGCGATCAAGCAGCGGCGGCATGGCGCATTCGAGCAGATTGCGCAGGCACAGCATCATGCGCGCGCCATCGCCGATCAAGTGCTCGGGCACATCCTGTTCGATGCGTAATTTAAGCTGCACCGCGCGCTCTTCAGCGCTCGGCACAATTCGCTCCAACATGCTGGCCACGCCCTCACGCAGATGAAACTCAGCGGACTCAAGCGCTATTTCGCTGGTCTCAATCTTTGAAAAATCCAGCAACCCGGCAATGGACGCAAAGGCTGATTGTGCCGACATTTCCACACGCCGAAAGTGCTCCAGCACCTGTCCAGGCAGCTCAAGTTGCTCGGCACGATAAATCGCGCTGCCAGCACCTTCCACCGTCGTGGCCAGATCGTGGGCAATTTTCTCGATCAGTTGCAGTTGCGCAGCATCGGTAGCCGACAATGCAGACAAGTTTGCCGGCGCTTTGGCTTTTACGTCTAGCGCACGAAAAATATGCAAACGCCCGGCGACGCCAGTCTCGCCGGTTACCGGAATTGAATGCTGTTTCGCGCGGCGTTTGTCGGTAAAGGTAAATTCGAATTCGTCTTCGGTGATTGAATCCAGCGGAAAGTAAATTGGCGCGACTTTGCTGCTTGTCACGTTTGAAGCGAGCGTAAAAAGCTCAGCACAAGGGGTGCCAATGAGAGACTGCGTCGCTGCCTTAACGCTGAACAATTCACAAAATGCGGCGTTGACCATTTCAACCGACCCGTCCGCGTTTTCGACCACACATGCATCCGAAATACCCTCGACCAGATCAAGCAGGTGCGTGCCTTGTACGTTGGCAGCGGCTTCGCGGGCCTTTTCCATGCTGAGGTCGCGCAACCAGCCCACAACGGTCGTCGCTTTGCCGCCTTCGCGTTTGCTCGCCGCGAGTTTCAGCTCGATCGGTCGTTCGCTACCATCAACGTCGGCAAGTGCGATTTCCAATTGTGCATTGGCTGTCTTGCCGTCAATGATTCGCTGGAACGTTTGCTGAAACCGCGGACGATCCGCAACGCTCAACGAATCTGCAAGAACATAACCGGTATCGCGATCCGTCCATGCGCTGAGTGCGGCAGTCGCGTAAATAACGACGCCCGCCGCATCCATTTCGAATACCGGTTCGTCCAGCGCGTTTAATAATTGCTCGAATTGGGACATGGTGAAATATTATGCCGTCGAATCGTCGTTTCGCATACGTTCAATTGTCGATATCGCCGCTGCCAGATGCGCAGGAACGTCTTTCGCACTCGGCTGTCCACCCGTTGACGAAAAAAGCGGCAACAGCGATGTGGCAATGGTCTTGCCGAGTTCGACGCCCCATTGGTCGTAAGAATTAATATTCCATATCACGCCCTGCACAAACACTTTGTGCTCATACATCGCAATCAGCGCGCCGAGGTTGTAAGCATTCAGCTTTGGTAGCACCAGCAAGGTCACTGGACGTCCACCTTTGTGGACACGGTGTTCGTTTAGCGCAACATCAATGCTGCGCCCAAACCACAGCGCATCGGCCTGTGCGATGCCGTTGGCAAGCAGCTTGCTTTGATGCTCAACAAGTTTGCTCTCATCTCGTGCAACCAAAATGATGTCCGACGAAATGACATCGCTGCCCTGATGCAGCAGTTGGTGAAACGAATGCTGACCATCGGTACCGGCGTCACCAAAAATGACCGGACAGGTCGCGTAGTCGATCCGGTTGCCATCGAGATCAACGCTCTTGCCGTTTGATTCCATTTCGAGCTGCTGGGCGTACTTCGGCAACAAGCCCAAGCGGTGCGCATACGGCAGCAGTGCGTGGCCAGAAATATTTAGAAAATTGCGGTTCCACACGCCGACCAACGCCATTAGCGCCGGCAGGTTTTCAGCAAGCGGCGCGTTGCAAAAATGTTCGTCCATTGCGTGTGCACCAGCGAGCATTTCTTCAAAGCGCTCAACACCAACAGATAATGCCACCGGCATGCCGACCGTGGACCACAGTGAGAATCGACCGCCTACCCAGGGCCAGAATTCAAAAAGTCGGTCTTCCGAATAGCCCTGGCGCTTCGCCTCAGTCGGTTTTGCCGTGATCGCAACAAAATGTAATGCAGATGCGCTTTTCCCCGCCGCGCCACTCCCAATATTGCCCAACTTTGCATCCAGCCAACGCTGCGCCGTTCGCGCATTGGTCATGGTTTCATCGGTCGTAAAGGTTTTGGACATCACCAGAAAAAGTGTGGTCGCCGGATTCAGCCCAGCCAGAGTGTCTTCCAACTGTGCGCCGTCGATATTCGACAAAAAATGCACGCGCGGCCCGTCTGCAAAGCGCGTCAATGCAGCGCATGCCAATCGTGGACCCAGAGAAGAGCCGCCGATGCCGATACTGACCACATCGGTGAATGCTTGCTCGGTGATACTGCGGATGCGGCCGCTGCGGATACCATCCACAAACATCCGCATTTTCTCAAGCTGGCGCTGAACGAGAGCATTGATGTCGATACCATCAACAGGCAATGCACTTTTCGACCGCAGCGCCGTATGCAGCACCGGCTGGTTCTCGGTACGATTGATTGCCTCACCACTGAATTGCGCTTCGCGTGCAGCCAACAGCGCTTGTTGATTCGCCAGCGCCAGGAGCGAATCAATAACCGTCGTCGGCAGATGCTGGCGCGAAAAATCTGCGTATATTCCGCAGGCATCCACCGTCAGTGTGGATAGCGTTTTTGATTCGGCGTCACGCGCTGCTGCGAGGTTGGTAAGAGATTGCCACGCGGTGGTGGCGGTCGGGCGCGGCATAGTCAGCGGATTCCGATGTGTGAGTGAAGGAAGGGCACATTATAGCGGCAGCATCGCGTCAGGATTCACGCAGCAGAATGGGGGCGGACGGGAAGGATGCTTGTTAGAATTGCGTTCTGAAAACGTTGCGATTGCAGAGGAAAAATTGGAAGCCCCACACAAAAGCAAAAGTGGCTTGGTGCGCATCTGGCGCGCTTTTTTCTATTCAATCGAAGGCTTTTCGGCCGCGATCAAACACGAGCACGCTTTTCGTCAGGAATTGTTTTTGGCGATCATCCTTTTCCCGGTCGCTATCCTGTTGCCATTAACGCTTACTGAGCGAGCGCTGCTGATCGCCACGCTGTTACTGGTGCTTGTGGTTGAACTGCTCAATTCTGCGGTCGAAGCGGTGGTAGATCGGGTGAGTCTCGAGAATAACGATCTTTCCAAACGAGCCAAGGATTTGGGAAGTGCCGCCGTTTTTCTCAGTTGCGTCATCGTTCTTGTCGTCTGGGGCTGCATCGTCGGCCCTGTCGTTGGCAAACTGTTTTGACCGCGAGGTATCCATGTCGTCCCGTTCAATAATTCCGCCCGCCAATCTTCGCCACGACCCATCTCGTGTGATCCGCGCCCCGCGTGGCAATACCATCACCTGCAAGAACTGGCTCATCGAAGCCGCCTACCGGATGATCCAGAACAACCTGGACCCGGATGTCGCAGAGCGGCCCGAGGATTTGGTGGTATACGGCGGCATTGGCCGCGCGGCGCGCGACTGGGCATGCTATGACGCGATTCTGGCATCACTCAAGAAGCTGGAGCCAGACGAAACCCTGCTCATTCAATCCGGGAAGCCGGTCGGCGTATTTCGCACACATGAAGACGCGCCGCGCGTATTGCTTGCGAATTCAAATCTGGTCCCGCACTGGGCAACGTGGGAACACTTTCACGAGCTCGATCAAAAGGGCCTGATGATGTACGGCCAGATGACGGCAGGCTCGTGGATTTACATCGGCTCCCAGGGCATCGTGCAGGGCACCTATGAAACGTTTGTCGAGGTGGGTCGTCAGCACTTCGGTGGAAACCTGAAAGGCAAGTGGATTCTCACCGGCGGACTCGGCGGCATGGGTGGCGCGCAACCGCTGGCCGCGACCATGGCGGGCGCGTCGATGCTGGCGGTGGAGTGTGATGAGAGCCGTATCGACATGCGCTTGCGCAGCCGCTACGTCGATGCGAAAGCCAAATCGCTCGATGAGGCGCTAAGCATCATCGCTACCGCACATCAGGAAGGCCGTGCCATATCGGTGGGCTTGCTTGGAAATGCAGCAGAAATATTTCCCGAGATCGCCGCGCGCGTGAAGGCAGGCGACTCGAAGGCGCGACCGGATGTGGTGACCGACCAGACGTCCGCGCACGACCCGCTGAACGGTTATCTGCCGATCGGCTGGAGTCTGGAAAAGGCGATTGCCTTGCGCGTGTCTGATCCCAGCCAGGTGATAGGTGAGGCGAAGAAATCGATGGCCGTGCATGTGCGCGCGATGCTCGCCTTGCATGAAATGGGAATTCCGACGCTTGATTACGGCAACAACATCCGGCAGGTGGCCAAGGATGAAGGCGTGGTTAATGCTTTTGATTTCCCCGGCTTCGTTCCCGCCTACATTCGCCCGCTGTTTTGTCGTGGTATCGGGCCATTTCGCTGGGTCGCACTGTCGGGCGATCCCGAGGATATTTACAAGACGGATGCGAAAGTCAAAGAGCTGATTCCCGATGACGCACATTTGCACAACTGGCTCGACATGGCGCGCGAACGCATTTCGTTTCAGGGCCTGCCGGCGCGCATCTGCTGGGTGGGGCTGGGGCAGCGTCATCGCCTCGGGCTGGCGTTTAATGAGATGGTGAAATCGGGTGAATTGAAAGCGCCAATTGTGATCGGGCGCGATCATCTGGATTCCGGTTCGGTGGCGTCACCGAATCGCGAAACGGAAGCAATGAAAGATGGATCGGACGCGGTTTCGGATTGGCCTTTGCTCAATGCGTTGTTGAATACGGCGGGTGGGGCGACGTGGGTGTCGCTGCATCACGGCGGTGGCGTAGGTATGGGGTTTTCGCAGCACTCTGGCGTGGTGATTGTTTGTGACGGGACGGATGCGGCAGCCAAGCGGATTGAGCGGGTGCTGTGGAATGATCCGGGGACGGGGGTGATGCGGCATGCGGATGCGGGGTATGAGGTGGCGGTGGAGTGTGC
>JANOQY010000466.1:0-3881 GCA_031414995.1 Betaproteobacteria bacterium | reverse complement strand
TGGGGAGCCTTCGCGCCATCGCGCAAAAGACACCAAGTCTGACTTTGAACATTCAAGTCGTCACCAGACAAAACAACTAACTTCCCCAAACAAATCATTTGCTTACATCCACTCGGTATGTAAACGTTGGGACACTAGTGGGTTGAAATTTAAAACACAAGCACTGGTGGGGCTTAAAGGCATAAAACACGCCACGATGCCCGTCAATGCTGGACTTTCGCGATTTTATGCGGGATTGGTATCCGCAGAAAAACGAATTAACTCGCCAGCAGTGTCGCCTCGATTTCAGCAAAGCTTTTAGCGACGCTAGTTGATTCGATCAAGGCGCCGAGTTGTTTCTCGATTTGCGAAATCGAAAATATACCGCACACCTGCACCTTGCCGAGCAACTGGTTGTCGATCACGAGGGCGTGCTGTCGTCCGCTGTCGCGAAGGCTTGCGATGACGTGTCCGACTTTTGCATGCTTCACTTCTTCGATGGGAATCGCGTCGAGGCGATCCAGTGGCGTCATGATGTCGGAGACAAGAATGTCGCTATGTTTCACGCGCCGCTCTTCAATGAAGCGCAGCGGTTTCTCGCCCAAGGTGTCGGTTGCGGTGATGATGCCACCCAAAGCGCGATCCTGATTTAGCACCAGCAACGAACGCACACCGCGTTGCTTCATGTAGGCGTTGGCCGCGTCCATGGTCACATGCGGCTCGATCACTGCTGCATGCATGTGGCGCAGATCGGTCATGACGTCGATGGCGGGCGATTCGAGCGTCACTGATTTTGGCGGTGCCGGCCGCGCGACGAAGACGGCACCAGTGAGAAGATGGGCGGGGAGGGTGTCGTATTCGCGCATGACGGGTACTCCGTGATTGGTCAGTGCATTAGTGACGGAGTCTTCATATTACGCTTTTCGCGCCAATTGCATATCGACGCGAACCGTTACGGCAAACTATGGCCGAAACGCAATTGTCGAGAAAATTTAATGCGCCTTAACGTGTTCCCAGCGCTTTATATAAATCAGCCACCGCGAAACGCAGCAAACGCTCGGCCTCAATGCGGCCTTGTTCGGCTGAGCCGATTATTGATTGTTATCCGTTGGGACTTGGCGCAACGCCGACGATGCTGAAAATCCAGTTGAAATAAGGCTTTCAATAACCCTATTTGGCAAGCAGATAGATCGCGAGTCCGAACGCAAGTATCGCAAGCGTCACGACAACGGCGATGTGAATCATCGTATTGTTAATGGAGCTGCGTAGGCCTGCCGGCAGCTTTATCGTCGCTGTTTCAGAAGAAACACTGGCTGGTCGCGAAAGTGCCGGGGCAATATAAGGCAATTCGTTTGACCAAGGTGCTGTGCGGGCCGGATCGATTGGTGTGGCGCGTGTATTTGTTGCGGTCGGACGTGCGGCAAGCTCACCGGTAATGGCACCTTTATAAGCGCGCATTTTCCTGGTGTCAGAAATATATTGGTCAAATTCCGTCGTTTGGTTGGTCATCGCGGCAAGTTTGAGAGTGGCATCGAACGAATCGAAAGCTTTAGCAATTTTGAGGGGCTTGGTTTCGTCGGTAGATTCGTTTTTTTTCTGGTAACGGCCTACGCCAAGCGACTCAAGCGAGATCGATTTCTGCGGCGAGGGGGAGTCGGTTGCCACGATCTTGCCGCTTGGCTGCTGCGAAATCAGCAACCGCTTGACTTCATTGAGATCACTCGCGAATTCCTGCATCGTTTGATAACGCTCGTCGACGGTTTTTGCGAGCGCTTTGGCAATGATGAGGTCAAGCATTGCCGGCACCTGGGAATTGGCCGCAGACGGCGGCGGCGGTTGGGTATTGACCGTCGCATACATGATCGCGTTGACGTTATCGCCATCAAATGGCGGCACGCCAGTGAGGGCCTCGTGCAGCACCACACCGAGTGAAAAAATATCTGTACGGTGGTCGAGCGTTCGGCCAATTACCTGTTCTGGAGACATATAGCGCGGACTACCGAGGATCAGACCGGTCATGGTTTTGACGGCTGAAGAAGGCATGCGTGCGATTCCAAAATCCGTGATCTTGGCGAATCCGCCGCGCACGACCATAATATTTGATGGCTTAACGTCGCGATGGACAATGTCGTTTTCGTGCGCGAATCCGAGTCCCTGCGCAATTTGCGCAATCCAGTCCACGGTGGTTGCAACGGCTGGCGGTCCGTCACTCTCAAGGAGGATGTCCTTGAGTTCCTTGCCTTCGAGATATTCCATGGCCATGTAGGCCATGTCCTCGTTGCGACCGACGTCATAGATGGTGACGATGTTCGGGTGATTGAGGCGACCGGCAGCTTTGATCTCTTGCCGAAAGCGGGCTTCGAACTCTTCGATCTCATCGCGGCTAAGGTTGAGATTTACCGTTTTGATTGCGACAGTCCGATCAATCATCGGATCGACTGCCCGATAGACCACACCCATCGCGCCTTGCCCGATGATGCTGAGAATCTTGTAGCGGCCGAGTGTTTCGATCATTGTTTTTTTGGAGGTACTGGCTTTTGTTTGGCCTTCACTGCGCGGAAGGAGGGCCCCCATGAGGGATGCCCCGCTTCAGCGGGCGTAAGGTCGAATTTGGCGTCAATTTTTAGAACTGCTTCAAACTCTGTGCGGCACTGGGTCATCCTATTGGTGAGGCAATAGCTGAAGGCAATAAACTTGTGTGCGTTCACTCGATCGCCATCCGCCAACGGTTCCTTGAGCGCATCCTGAAAGCCTTTGATTGCCTTGTTGTAATCAGCGTCGTCGTACGACTTCATCGCTTCGAGCATCAGTTTTTCGCCGGACGATAGTGGTTTGATAGTCGGTATAGGCAGTGCGCGACCGGCCCGACGTAGTTCAATTTCAGTTCTTGCGAGGCGGAATATTGGTCCCCAAGTGGGGTGTCCTGCTTCGGCGGGAGAGAGATCAAATTTTGCGTCGATAGCTATTATTTTTTCAAACTCTTCCTTGCAATTAGCTTCCCGGCCGCTCAGGCAGTGGATAAATGCGATGTGTTTTCTGGCCTTTAGCTGGTCGGCGAGCACGAGTTGCCCAGTGTCGAGCGCCAGCAGGAAATCTTTAATGGCTTCGTCATTATTGCCGCCATCATATTTTTTCAAACCATCGTTAAGATGGATCTGAGCTCGCTCAACCCGTTGTTGCTTGACGATTTCTTCTGCGGTAGGCCCGGCGGGTTTTTGCGGCGGCACTGCACAGCTTGCGATCAACGCGACTGACGCAACGGACAGGGCGAGCCGAACCCAGTATTGGGCAGGCGGCTGGCAGTTTGGCGGTGGTTGGCGATTCATTTGGGGCCTTGGATGCTACTCGCGAGAAATGTTGGTTAATGAATTTAGTCGCTACTGAAATTTGTACTTTACGCCAACGTCTTCTTTCGCCTTGACCTCAATGTTGGTCAGGTAGGGCGTGAACGTGGTGTTTTTCACTTCAATTTTGTACTTGCCCGGCGCCAGCTTGATTTCTTTGAGCGGCGGGGAAATGCCGATTGACCGACCGTTGACGAATACGACTCCCCACGGATCAATGCGCAGACGGACAGTGCCCTGATCCGCAAGTTTTGGGGCGACCTTTGTGGCGTCCGTTGGAGCATCCTTTGCGGGAGCTGATTTTGCGGCCTTACCGGCATCAGGGCCAGATTTTGTGGGGTCCACCGCAGGCGTTGCTACCGCAGGCACAACGGCAACGGGCGTAGTAACAACAACCGGCTGCGCCGCGGGTAAGTCGGATGTCTTGGCAGGCTCTGGCGCAGGCGCAGCGACAACAGGCGTTACCGCTGGCGGTACAAGTTGCACTGTTGGAGGGGCTTTCGCCAAATCTGCTTTTGCGGGCTCCGCCGTTTTTTTCATCCAGGCGGCAACAACCAA
>JANOQY010000465.1:0-6481 GCA_031414995.1 Betaproteobacteria bacterium | reverse complement strand
TGGGGAGCCTTCGCGCCATCGCGCAAAAGACACCAAGTCTGACTTTGAACATTCAAGTCGTCACCAGACAAAACAACTAACTTCCCCAAACAAATCATTTGCTTACATCCACTCGGTATGTAAACGTTGGGACACTAGTGTATTTCTACCTAAAACAGCTTGTTTGCTTCCGGATAGGAAATCGCGTCATCGTGAAAGCGTTTGTATGTGCCGGTTTGCAGCAATTCTTCTGCAATCTTGCGCGTAAGCATCATTGAAGCGCGCATAGGACCAGAGCCCTCGCTGACACGCCGCACACCAAGCGCTTGCAACTCGCTAATCAGCGGACATCCGGGGACGGTGAGTATGTTTACCGGCCCGTTGATTTCTTCGACCAGCGTTTTGATGGTTTCGCGATCTGCGGCTGCAGGCACAAACAGACAATCAGCACCTGCTTCGCGATAGCGGTTAGCGCGCTCAATGCTAACGCGCAACTGTTGCTGATCGTCACCCAGCTTCAACCAATAACTATCGGTGCGCGCATTCACCACAATCGGCACACCGGATGTTTTCACGGCATCGCAGACCGCACGAATCTTTTCCACCTGTTGTGAGAGATCAATCAGACGCGGGCCATCATCGGTTCCATCCTCAATGTTTACGCCAACTGCACCCATCGCGATAATTTCTTTGACCGTGGCAACAACCTCCTCCACCGTCTCGCCCAGCCCTGTGAGAATATCGGCTGTCACCGGCACCTTCACCGCCCTGACAATTTCGCGTGTGGCATTGAGGATAACGTCACGCGGAATGCGTTCGTTGTCTGGATAGCCATGACTGAACGCAATGCCTGCGCTGCCAGTGCCGACGGCGACAATACCCGCATGCTCAAACACGCGCGCGCTGGCTGCATCCCAAGCGTTCGCGATCACTAAAATCCGTCGCCCCAGATGGAGTTGCTGGAACGCTTGCGCCTTTGCGATCTGGTCTGTCATGCCGCTCGATCTGGAAGGGCATTGGGGTCGTTGTAACTTTTCACGGTAGTGCCGCGATAAAGAATTTGCGCGTTGCGCTCGGTGATTTGCTTGTGCAGCGCGATGAAAGACGGAGCCATGTCGGTCAAAGGCCGTGGTTCTGCCTCGAAGTGATGGTGTTCATCCATCCCACGCACCAGCGTCGCGCTGTCCTCGCCCGCGATCTGCGCGACCGTCGTCGGTACATACCGGATCGCGAAACCGATCCGCCGATCATTTGACGAATTCGGCGGCGAGCCATGCACAAGGCGCACATGATGCAGCGACATTTCGCCGGGTTCGAGTGTGATCGTGACGGCGTCATTATCGTTCACATCAACGGCAATTTCTTGCCCACGCGTGAGCAGATTGTTTTTCGCAAACGTATCGCGATGGGGAATCTGGTCGCGCGTATGGGTGCCGGGAATGAAGCCCATGGCACCATTGGATGCGTTACTTGGAGTGAGCGCAATCCATGCGGTCACGACATCGGGCTTGTCGAGTCCCCAATATGTCGAATCCTGATGCCATGAGACAAACGCTGGGTTGTTCGCCTCCTTGATGAAGAAATTAGTCGTCCAGCAAAGCAGGTTCGGGCCGTACAGGTCTTCGATTGCGTCGACGATATGCTGCTGCCGCACGAGGTCGCCAAGCCATGAGAACAGCAGGTGCGACTTGTGGCGCAAATCGCCCTTGAGTGGCCCGCCGGTACTGTGCTCGAACGCTTCGAGGCGTCTGCGAATTTCGGTCGCGTCGGCTTCCGACATGACGCGAATGGGGAAGATGCAGCCGTCGCGCCAGAACTGGTCAATCTGTTGCTGGGAAAGAATTTTTGGCATAGAAGTACCTCTAAGCGCCACCAGTGATGATCTTCATCACCTCGGGTGGGTAGGTGTCACCAGGCTTGCCTTGGTAGATGATTTCGCCACGCTCCAACACGTAAAGGCTGTCGGCGTAGTCGGGAATATGGTGGACATTGGATTCAGCCATGAGTACCGCGTGGCCGAGACGACGAATCGATGCGATGCCTTCGCTGATGCTGGGGATGATCGCAGGTGACAAGCCCTCGAATGGTTCATCGAGCAATAGCAGTTGCGGGTCGAGCGTGAGCGCGCGCGCGATAGAAACCATTTTGCGCTCGCCGCCGGAAAGCTGGTTACCGCCGCGCTTTTCATAAAGTCTCAGTTTCGGAAAAATTTCGTAAGCCAGATCGATGCGTGATTTGGCGTCACGCCCACCGGGCCGTGTCCAAGTAGGCAGTTCGATGTTTTCCGCAACGGTGAGATCGCCGAACACCTGACTCTCTTCCGGCGCGTAGCCGATACCTAGTTGCGCGATGCGGTGTGTGGGCATATCAGCGAGCGCCTGATTCTGGAACTGCACTGTTCCAGAGATCGGCTTGAGAAAGCCCATGATGGTGCGAAACGTGGTGGTCTTGCCGGCACCATTACGCCCAACCAGACAGACCAGCTGGCCCGCCGCCACATCGAGCGAAATACCGCGCAAGATTCGGCTGTTCTGGATGTCGACAGTGAGTTGCTTGATCGTGAGCATCATCCGCCACCTTTAGCCAACTTGCCGACCAACTTGCCCACGACCGCTGAAACGATTTCCGGATCGCTAAAGAACGCCGCTGGTGGCCGGTCCGCAAGCACCTTGCCGGCTGTGAGTGCTACGATGCGGCTGGAATATTCAGCGACCAGATCCATGTCGTGCTCAACAAGAATGATCGCTTTCACACCAGCACGTTTGGCCGCATCGATGACGTTCCTCATGATGCCGTGCTTGTCGCCGCTCGATACACCGCTAGTCGGCTCATCGAGCAGAATCACTTCGGGCGAGAGCGCGAAGGCGCTGGCGATATCAAGCAGCTTTTTCTCTCCTTGCGACAACAGTCGCGATTCGTTATCGAGTTTGGCCTCGAGTCCGAAAATGGCCGCCACCTCGCGCACACGGTCGTGCACGGCTTTGTCGTTCTTTGCTGATGCAAACAGCCGAAGACTGCGGCCCATCTGGGAAATTACCGCCACGCCGATGGATTCAGCCACCGTCATCGCCGGAAAAATGTGTACCAACTGGAACGCGCGCGCCATCCCGCGCTGCGCAAGCCGCACCGGACCGATGCCCGCGATGTCTTCGCCCTTGAATCGCACCACCCCGGCGGTGGGGTTGAGGAGCCCCGTGAGAACGTTTACAAGCGTGGTCTTGCCGGCACCGTTTGGCCCGACGATGGACACCAGTTCACCCGCGTTGATCGATAGCGATACGCTATCGAGCGCGACAAAATCGCCGTAGGATTTGCTCACGCCCTGAGTTTCGATGAGTGCGGTCATGAGCGCCTTAACTTTGCCCACAGCGTCTGGCCGATGCCGACCAGCCCGCGCGGGAATACCACAACGATGACGACCAGAATCACACCAAGCCAGAAACGCCAATACTGCGTTGCGCCCATGAGTTCAGACTTGAGAAAAATAAACGTGAACGCGCCGATAAGCGGGCCGAAGAAATTGGCAAAGCCGCCCAACACCGTCATGAAAACAAGTTCACCGGAGTGTGTCCAGTAGGCGAGTTCCGGGTCGGCCTGTCCAGTGTTGATGGCGAGAATGACGCCGCCTACGGCGCAATAAAACGCCGAAATAAGAAACGCGATCAAACGAAACAAACGCACGCGGACGCCAAGATATTCGGCCTTACGCGGATTCTCGCGAATCGCCGCCAGATGCAGCCCAAACGGCGAATGCACCACGCGCCACATGACGAGGCCAAGTACAACGAAGAGCGCCAGACAGTAGTAGTAGAAAGGACCGATCAGGAAAGCGGTTTTATCGAGATCCGCGAACCCGTTACCGAACAGGGACGGTCTCAGCACTCGGATACCAGTGTCGCCGCCGGTGATGTGATAAAACTTGAAGAGGAACGAATGGAAAAGCATGCCGAAGGCAAGCGTCAGGATGCCAAAAAAAATGCGCACATAGCGCACCGAAAGCAATGCAACCGGTAACGCAACCAGTACACCCGCCAGTCCGGAGAGCAGCAGGATCAGCTCAAAACTCTTCACCCCAAGCTTGCTCGAGAGCACTGCCGCCGCATAAGCACCCACCGCCACGAACAGCGCGTGGCCGAATGACAACAGCCCGGTGTAGCCGAACAAGAGATTGAAGCCCAACAGTGCGATTGCGTACGCGAATGCAGGCAGCACCAGCGTGACGTAATATGGCTGCGCCAGTTGTGGAAACGCGATCAGCACAAGCACTGCTGCAATAATGGCAGCGACTTTCATTCGATGGGCTTTCCAAACAGACCAGCCGGACGGGCGATAAGCACCACGATGACGACGAGATAAATCGACAGCATTTCAAGCTCGGCGACCCACGAGATCGCCGCTGCGCGCATCAGGCCGACAATCAAGGCACCAACAAGCGCACCGCGCATGCTTCCCAGGCCGCCGATGACGACCACCGCAAAGGCTTCGACAACGAGTTCCACCGGCATATCGAGCGACGCAGCAGCCGTGGGTACAACGAGAGCGCCGCCAACCGTGCCTAGCACCGTGCCGACGGTAAAGACACTTGTGTACATCCAACGCACGTTTACGCCCAGCGCCTGGCTCATCTCACGGTTCTCTGCGGTTGCGCGCAAGATGCGACCAAAGCGCGTGCGTTGCAGAAAAGCGCCGATTCCGACAGCAATCGCGATGCTCGCGAAGATAACCAACACGTTGTACGTCGGTACTTGCACGCTTCCCACGGTGAGCTTTCCGTATTCCATCACGAGATTGCCAAGCTGCTGGGGATTGGCGCCCCAGAAGAATCGCAGCACATCCTGGAACATCAGCACAAGCGCAAACGTGAGCAGGAGCTGGAACGCCTCGTCGCGGTCATACACCGTACGAAGCAGTAGCTCTATCACCGGGCCAACGATCAGGCCCAGCAGCAAACCGGATAAGAGCAATATTGGCAGAAACAGCGCAGCGGGCACGCCAGCGGCCATTGCCCATGTGACGGCGCTGATACCGAAGTACGCACCGAGCGCGTAAAACGATCCGCAGGCGAGGTTCACGATTTTCTGAACGCCGAACACAAGCTGCAAGCCTGCGGCCACGAGAAAAAGAACGGCAGCGTGGAAAACGCCACCGATCAGGATGTCGAAAAAAGCAGTCAACTGTCGTCTTTTACAGCTTGATCTGCGCGGTCTCGATCCACTTCCAGAAGTCCTGCCCAGGTGGCTTCTGCAGCTGGGTCGAAGACATAATATCGACCGTGCCCAGCGTCGGGAAGTCGTAATTATTCTTGTGCGTCGTGAGGCCCTGATAGAAGGTCTGGTCGGCGATGTGGTCCTTGCGCATTTGACCGGGGCCGCCTAGCGAATCCACCTTCACGCCCTCCATCGCATTGATAATGTCTTCCTTGCCGGGCCAGGCGTTCTTCGCCTTTTGCGCAGCTTCCACACCGGCCTTGTAAACCTGCATCGCGAAGTAGGCACGGTCTGCCTCCCAATGCGGATAGTCTTTGAATTTGTCGTAGTACTCCTTCACGAATTGCTTCTGCAGTGGGCCTGCATCCTTGAAATCGAAATAAAGCGTGTTGTGACCAAAGATCATGCCTTCTGGTGTGAAGGATTTTTTGAGCTGAGTATGCTGAAAACCCGCTGCCGGAAACACGAATTTAGTGCCGCCTTCCATGAGGCCTGCGCCGTGTGCCGTACGCATGAAAATCGGCAAATCCGCAAACAGCAATGACGAGAAAATAAGATCCGGCTTCGCGGCTTTAAGTGCTGCCACATGTGAATTGAGATCCGTCGTGCCTACCTTTGGCCACTGGTCCGCGACCACCTTGTGATCAACGCCAAATTTCTTCAGCAGCGCCTGAAATGCGGCGAAGTTATTGCGACCATAAGAATAGTCGGGATTAATACCCGCGATGGTCGAAAACTTGCCCTTCCAGTATTTGATCGCCAGCAACGAGGCCATTACGGCTTCGCATTCGTTGTCGGTGCTGCGGAATACATAGCGAGGATTCGGCATGGTTTCTTTCACGCCGTCCTGCGTGGTGCCATCCCAGAAAATGGTGAGCGCCTTCATCTCTTCGGCAACCGCACCCATCGCGAGACTTACTCCTGAGGAGACGATGCCTTGTACGCAATCGACCTTGTCCTGCAATACCAGTTTGCGCAGCCGCTCGATCGAATCTTTCGGGTTGGTCTCTTCCTCGATGATGAGCTCGACCTTGCGTCCGGCGATGCCGCCAGTCGCGTTGATGCGCTCGACTGCGAATAAGGTTCCACGCAAACCGCATTCACCGATCGTGCCCGCAATTCCTGCCTTGGGTGCGATGATGCCGACTCGCAAAGGCGTGTTCTGCGCCAATGCCGGAAAGCTTATATATGGCGACGCCGCTGCAACAACGCCTGTGCCGCCGATGGCCTGCAACAGTTTTCTACGCTTGCTGTTCATGGTAGTTCTCCTCCGTTGTGACGTTATGGATGTTTTA
>JANOQY010000464.1:0-2800 GCA_031414995.1 Betaproteobacteria bacterium | reverse complement strand
GTGCCGTATTTCTGGCGCGTCGCGAGCGTAAACGCGAACGGCGATATTGGCCCGTGGAGCCAGACACGCTCGTTCCTGGGTGCAGCCGAAGTGCCTGCGCTTAAAACCAGACGCGGGGATGGTAATACGTCGCTCGAAATTGATGGCTCCATTGCACCTTCGCATCAAGTGCAGATTGCACGCGACTTGAGGTTTAGTAACATCGCGTTTGATCGTGTGATTGTCGGCAACAAGTTTGACTTGAGCGGGATTCCAGTCAATTCCTACTATGTGCGGGTTCGTGCCGTCCTCGGCAGTGATCAAGCCGTTGGTGGCTGGAGTGAGCCGCGTTTGCTGGAGGTGTATCCCTTGCGTGGTGGCTGGTGGCTTTCTGAAACCTTCCAGCCGCCTGCCGCCACCGCGCCGGTCAACAAGTAAGAGTCATTCTCTTGGGCGCCGCCGCTTTATTGCGTCAGCCGGTGATTCGCGAATGGGTGCTGATCACCCTGCTGCTGGTCGTTGGCAGCGTTTGCGCGTTACGGTGGGGGTGGTTTTTTCGTCTTGATCAAACGCTGTACGACGAGGCGATTGAGCTAATCCAGCGTGCCCCGCAAAACGATATTGTCATTGTCGGTATCGACGAAGAGAGCCTTCGGCAGATCGGACGTTTTCCTTGGTCGCGCGCGGTGCACGCAACGCTGATCGATAAATTGGCCGCAGAGCAGGCAAAGGTGATTGGGTTTGATCTTATTTTGACCGAGCCTGACGCACGCGACCCGAACGCGGACCGCGTCCTCGGTGAGGCGATTCGCAATAACGGGCGCGTTATTTTGCCGGTAATCAAGCAGGTGGATGCGGGCGAGATGATCGGTGAAATGCTGCCGATACCGTTGTTCGCGATTGCTGCAGCGACGCTCGCACAGATTGATACTGAAATAGATCCCGACGGTATTTTGCGCAGCACTTTTCTGCGTGCCGGTGGCGGCGGTGCGCAATATCCGCATCTGGCAGTGGCGATGCTTTCAGTAGCCGAACCACAGCGTTGGCCGTTGGGGCGCGATTTGCCGGGTGTGCTTAATCCACGCCCCCGACAAGGCAAGGTTGGGCAGTATTGGGCGCGTGATAATATGTACTTAGTGCCGTTCGCCGGGCCGCCGGGACACTTCAAAAGTTATTCGTATCTGGATGTGCTCCTGGGCAAATATCCGGCTGATGCATTTCGCGACAAGCTGGTATTGGTCGGCACGACCGCGTCGGGTTTGCGCGATGAATTTCCGACGCCAGTTTCCGGGCAGGCGAGTGCCATGCCGGGCATCGAGATTCATGCCAATATTTTGCAGGGGTTGCGGGAAGGTATCGATATCCGTCGCGCGAGCGTGACGCAAACCAGCGCAATCACGATCAGCCTGCTGGTGACGGTGATGCTGGCGTACCTGTGGCTGAGCCCGCGTCGATCACTGTTGCTGACGGCTGCTGGCGTCGGGTTAGCATTGCTGAGTGCGGCGCTCATTTTTCGATACGCCTATTTTTGGGTGTCGCCGGTTGTGCCGGTGTTTGTGATGCTGCTTAGCTTTCCGCTTTGGAGTTGGCGCAAACTTGAAGCGACACAGCGTTTTTTTGATGAAGAACTGTTACGCCTCGAACACGAACCCGTTGTGGTGCCGCAGGAAGCCGCCCAGCGTATTGCGCCGCAGATCAGCAGCAGGTCATTTGTACCAGGCGTGATCGAAAACCGCATCGCCACCCTGCAAACGGCGACGCAGCGCATGCGCGATTTGAATCGCTTTGTGGCAGATAGTCTTGAGAGCGTCCCGGAAGGCGTGGTGGTCACGGATTCAACCGGCCGCGTGCTGTTCGTCAATTCGAGTGCGGCGCGCACGTTTATGGCACTGAACCCAAACGCATCAGCATCGCAAGCCTCATCAACTTTTGATGGCGGTGATTTGTTCGATTTGCTAGCGCTTCTTCGGCACGGCGAAAATTGCACATGGCGGGAGCTCTGGACGAAAGCGGTCGAGGAGACAAAATCAATATCGCTGGAAGCGAATGGGCCGCAGGACCATGAACTGCTGGTCCATATCGCGCCATCATTTTCCGCTCGCGGCGTGCGCACCGGATCAATTGTTACGCTGGTCGATGTGTCGCCGTTGCGTGAATCAGAACGTCGTCGCGACGAAGCGTTGCGCTTTCTTTCTCACGATATGCGCTCACCACAGGCATCGATTCTCACGCTGCTGGAAATGCAACGCGAAGAACCCGACCTCATGCCGGTCGAACGTCTGGTGGAGCGCATCGGCAAGTATTCGCGCCGTACGCTCAATCTTGCGGATGATTTTTTACGGCTGGCCAATGCCGAACGTGCGCGGCCACAGGATTTCGTGCCCGTTGAATTACACGAATTGATGCGCGACGCCGCCGAAGAAGCGTGGTCGCTGGCATCAACAAAGCGAATCTCGGTCACCGTTGGCGGGGACGAGCATGACGCGTGGGTGACGGGAGACCGTGATTTGCTCACCCGCACATTGATCAACTTACTCTCCAACGCCATCAAGTACAGTCCCGCCGATACGCAGGTGTCGTTGAACCTGCACCGCGACGCAGCCAACTGGATCATCAACGTGACTGATCAAGGCTACGGTATCGCGGAAAGCGATATGTCCAAATTGTTTTCGCGTTTTACACGCTTGAAACACGACGCACAGCCAGAAGAAGACGGCATCGGCCTGGGTCTGGTATTCGTCAAAACTGTCGTTGAGCGCCATCATGGCTCGATCAAGGTATCGAGCAAGGTCGGGGTTGGGAGCGGTACAACGTTTGCGGT
>JANOQY010000463.1:0-7312 GCA_031414995.1 Betaproteobacteria bacterium | reverse complement strand
GCTTGACAAACATAACTATATAACCAAGAATATAGTTATGAATAAAGATTACACCAAAGCAATTCCTGCCGCATGGAAGAACGTTTCAGTCGTGTTTACCGCCTTGGGCGATGAGCACCGCCAACGCATTCTGCTTACGTTTGAGCCGGGCGAACGGTTGAATGTTGGCCAGATCGTCGAGGTTTCCACACTCTCGCGCTCAGCCGTCTCGCATCATCTGAAGATCTTGCGGGAATCCGGCGTGCTCGACAGCGAAAAAATTGGCAAGGAAGTTTACTTCTGGCTGAACAAGAAGCAGGTGAAAGAATCGTTGCTGGCGGTTATGGATTATTTGAAGGCGCAATAAAAAAATTTGCCTGAATATGTCGAAATATTCGGTTATGAGATTGGAGCTGTCATGATTGCCACATTGCTAACCGTGCTTATTGCATGTTTGATGGTCGAGCGTTTTCGTCCCGGCTGGAGTCAACCGAGCCGCTCTGAATGGGAATATCGCGTGTTGTTTCTTGCGGCATTCGAGTTGTGCGTTGTGTTGCTCATTGGTGTGATCGTCAAACACTGGTGGGAGTTGCCATCAGCGATGGAATGGAATACATATCACCCGCTGATCGGTGGATTAATGGCGTATCTCGCTGCCAGCTTTGCTTTTTACTGGTGGCACCGCGGGCGACATGAATGCAGCTTTTTTTGGCGCATGTTTCATCAGTTGCACCACAGCCCCGGTCGGTTGGAGACGCTGACGGCTTTTTACAAACATCCAATTGAAGCGGCGGCAAATTCGCTTCTTAGCGCAGGTCTGGTGTATCTGTTGTTTGGGCTCGACCTAAGTGGTGCAGCCTGCTACACAGGATTGACGATCGCTGCACAATTGCTGGTGCATCTAAATACGACCACACCGCAGCGATTGGGATACTTTTTCCAGCGCCCGGAAATGCATCGGGTACATCACCAGTCCGGCACCGAGCACCTGAATTACTCTGACATACCGTTGTGGGATATTCTGTTTGGGACATTCCAAAATCCTGCGACTTTCGACGGGGAATGTGGTTTCACCGCACACCGCGAGGCAAAGTTGGGTGACATGCTGCTGTTTCGTGATGTCCACAATGAACTTTGCACCGACACCGCAAAAAGAGGAGCGCATGAATAAAAGGGCTTTTCTGCGCGCAGCAACGATGGCAGGTGCGGCGGTGGCGTTGCCCGTTTCGGCGCTACGTCTGGATGCAGGCGCAAGTGTTTTTAACCCATGCGGTAAATTGAGCGATGACTTGCGCAATCACGAGCTCACATTGATTGGCTTCGACGCTCTGAACGCCGACGATGTTTGGGATTGCCATGTGCACTTGCTGGGTCTGGGTGAATCTGGTGGCGGCGCATGGGTCACACCGAAGATGCAATCCATCTTGCAACTTCGGCTGTATGCACAATATCGGTTTTACCTCAATGCAGCTTGTGTTGATCCGGCGCTTAAGAATGTTGACCGCGACTACATCGTCAGGCTGCGCGCACTGGTGAACGATTTTCCTGCGGGCTACCGGGTCATGGTGATGGCGTTTGATCACACCCATAACGAAGCAGGCAAGCCCCAGCCAGAGCAATCAGCGTTTTACCTCCCCAATTCATACGCGAATGACACTTCTGCCAAGCATGCATCACGACTTGCATGGGTGGCATCGGTCCACCCTTATCGCGAGGATGCCGCAGAGGCTGTGGCTACTGTAGTCAAACAGGGCGCGTTGGCAGTGAAATGGCTTCCGCCTGCGATGGGCATTGATCCAGCGTCACCGCTATGCAACCGCTTTTATGACGCGATGGTTAAACATGATTTGCCGCTGATCACTCATGGTGGCGAGGAAAAAGCAGTGCAGGGCGCGCACCAGCCAACTTTTGGCAACGTGTTGAGGCTGCGGCGACCGCTCGAACGTGGGGTGCGCGTGATCGTCGCGCATTGTGCGAGTATGGGGCGAGATATTGATCTGGATAAAGGTGTCAACGGCACCGAAGTGGAGTGTTTTCAGTTATTCGAGCGTTTGATGGCAACGCGCGCATTCGAGGGACGGCTTTTCGGTGATATTTCTGCGCTGCCACAAACGAATCGATTTGCATATCTTGAATCTATTTTGAAGCATGAGGAATGGGCGGGACGCTTGTTAAACGGCTCTGACTATCCTCTGCCAGGTGTGTTCCCGCTGTTTTCAGTCGATGCGTTCGTCGAGAAAAATTGGCTAAGGGCAGAAGTCGGTGAACATCTGAAACTGGTGCGCCAAGGAAATCCCTTGTTGTTTGATTTCCTTCTAAAACGGCATCTGCAAATAAATGGCCGGAAATTCGGTCGCGATGTATTTGAAACGGCGCGTGTGTTTCGCCGTGCAGCGTAAAAACAAAGGCAACGATCTCATGAGCACAAAACCCACCAACCAGTTCAGCCTCCTCACCGAACGTCGCTTCGCACCTTTTTTCTGGACGCAATTTCTGGGCGCGGGCAACGATAATATTTTCAAATTTGCCTTTACCGTGCTGGCGACATTCCATGCGGCCGAGTGGGGCGGGCTGGATGCCAAGCTGGCGGGGCCGATCATTGGTGGATTATTTATTTTGCCGTTCGTGTTGTTCTCGGCAACCTCCGGGCAACTCGCGGATAAATACGACAAAGCGGCCATCGCGCGGCTGGTGAAAAACATGGAAATCGGATTCATGGTGGTGATCGGCGCGGGTTTTGTGTGGCAGCTGCCGGTGGCGTTGTACGTGGGCGTGTTTCTGATGGGATGCCACTCCACGCTGTTTGGCCCGGCCAAATTCGCTTACTTGCCACAGCATTTGCGCGAAACAGAACTGACTGGCGGCAACGGTCTGGTCGAGATGGGCACTTTCGTTGCGATTCTGCTCGGCACGATGCTCGGCGGCGCGCTGGTCGCGATTCCCGGCATGGGGCCGACTTATGTCGCTGTGGGCTCTATTGTGATTGCGGTGGCGGGGCGCATTGCGGCCAGCTTTATTCCTGCGTCTCCAGCGCCTGCGCCTGAACTGAAGATCAATTGGAATCCGGTCACGGAGACGTGGGCCAATCTGAAAATCGCGAACAAGAATCGCGTTGTGTTCTTGTCGATGATCGGCATTTCCTGGCTGTGGTTTTTCGGTTCGATATTTCTTACCTCCTTCACCGGCTTTGCGAAAGAAGTGCTGTCCGGAAACGAGCAGATCGTCACGTTGTTGCTGGCGACGTTCTCGGTGGGTATCGGTATCGGTTCGGTGTTGTGCGAAAAAATGTCGGGTCATCGTGTGGAGATCGGCTTAGTGCCGTTCGGTGCAATTGGCATGACGTTGTTTTCCGTCGATCTTTACTTTGCATCGAGCGGCATGACGGTCGGCAAATTGATCGGCGCGGCTGAATTTATCTCGATCGGAAAAAACTGGCGCATCATCGCCGACCTTTTCCTGCTGGCGATGTTTTCGGGCTTCTACAGCGTGCCGTTGTATGCCCTGATGCAGGCGCGCACCGAAAAAGAATTTCGTGCACGCATTATTGCGGCCAACAATATCCTGAATGCCCTGTTCATGGTGGTGGCCTCACTAATGGCCGCCACACTCCTGCAATCAGGGTTGACGTTGCCGCAGCTGTATCTGGTTGTCGGGCTCATGAATGCAGCGGTGGCCCTGTTCATCTTCAAGCTGGTCCCTGAATTCCTGATGCGTTTCATTATCTGGATGCTGATTCATACCTTCTACCGCGTTGACAAAGAAGGGCTGGATAATATTCCCGATGAGGGGCCGTGCGTGCTGGTTTGTAACCATGTGAGCTTTGTGGATGCGCTGGTGATTGGCGGTTGCATTCAGCGTCCGGTGCGGTTTGTGATGGACCACCGCATTTTCAAAATCCCGGTATTGAATTTTGTGTTTCGCACCGCAGGCACGATCCCGATTGCCAGCGCCAAGGAAGATGCCGTCATGCTGGAAAAAGCGTACGAACGCATCGACGCGTATCTCAAGGATGGCGAAGTAGTGTGCATTTTCCCTGAAGGCCGCATTACGGATAACGGTGATCTTTACCCGTTCAAGAAAGGCATCACACGCATCATCGAGCGTACGCCGGTGCCGGTGATTCCGATGGCGCTGCGTGGATTGTGGGGCAGTTTCTTTTCGCGCTGGGGCGGAGACGCGATGCGTTATCCGCGCGGATTTTTTTCGCGCATCGCGCTGGTCATTGATAAGTCATGGGAGCCTTCAATGGTAACGCCGGAAGGCTTGCAGGCAAAAGTCGCAGAGATCCGTGGGGATTGGAAATAGCTAAACACTAGCACTGGCGGGGGTTTCAGGGCATAAATATGCCACTGTCCGCATCAGTGCTAGGGCTTTGATGTTTGGCAATACAGCGTCAAGCGTTAGATACATTTCTATCGGTACGCAGCAATCCGTTTGCGAAGAGAGGCAACACATATGTGGTTCATCGGGTTAATCGTTGGCGCAATTCTCGGTGGCGGGCTGCACGGCTTTGATGGCGCGGTGTTGGGCGCAATCATTGGCTGGCTGATCGGGTTGTTGCTGGGACGCAAGTCCAATACTGCCAAGCAGGCAAAGAGCGATGACAGCTTTGACAAGCTTGAGCAACGTATCGCACACGTGCAGAAGGCGGTTGAGGATATTCATTGGCGGTTGAATCGGCTGGAAGAAAAGTCTGGCTTGCCTGCATCGCCTCCGACGGCGCAAGCACACACCATCGATGACAAGCCAGTTTCACCAGCGCCATTGGCCGTCGTGCAACCCGCTGTTTTAGTGACTGAGGTCACACCGCCCGCATTACAGGCGACGTCGCTTGAACCGATAGCGGTTGAACAGCCAGTCCCCAGCGCTCCCAATTTTATCGAGCGTATGCTCGAAACAAATATCGTCGCCAAACTTGGCGTAGTGGTGCTTTTTTTCGGTGTCGGATTCTTGCTCAAATTCGCCTACGACCGTGGCGTGTTTCCGCCTGAAATGCGTTTGCTGGGTGTCGCGGTCGCAAGTGCCGTGATGCTTTTTATCGGTCTTAAAGTCATCCAAACCAAGCGCACCTATGCATTGATTTTATTTGGCGGCGCGATGGGCCTAATGTACCTCGATGTCTTTTTTGCGCTCAAGACATTCGCGCTCATCAGCGCGGCGGTCGGCTTTGTGTTGTTTGCAGCCCTTGGTATTGTCACCATCGTGCTCGCAGTGAGGCTCGATGCGCGCGCGTTTGCGGCGCTCGGATTGCTAGGCGCATTTATGGCGCCGATTCTTGCTTTAACCGGCAGCGGCAATCACGTGCTGCTGTTTTCGTATTATTTGTTGTTGAATCTGCTGATTCTCGGTGCGAGCTGGTTCAAGGCGTGGCGCGAACTCAATTTCATCGGCTTTCTGTTCACGTTTGCGATTGCGCTGATCTGGGGTTACGCAACTTATCAGCCCGAACATTTTGCAACAGTCGAGCCATTTCTGATTTTGTTTTTCCTGCTGTATTTGGCGATTCCGATTCTGTTTGCACAACGCCAGCCTCCACAATTGAAAGGCGTGGTCGATGGCACGCTCGTGTTCGGGATGCCACTTTCTGCGGCGATGTTGCAAGCGGCATTGACGCGCGATATGGGCGACAACGCGTTGGCATGGAGCGCATTGGGTGCGGCGGTGATTTACGCCGCATTGGCGTGGCTGCTGTGGAAACGCGAAAAAATGCGTCTGCTGGCGGAAGCGCATTTGGCGTTAGCCGTGGTGTTTGGCACTGTCGCGCCGTACTTCGCGTTCCAGGGCTATCCCACATTTGCTTTCTGGACACTTGAGGGAGCAGCAATATTCTGGATGGGCTGCCGCCAGAAAAGTGTGCTCTCGCGTGCGTTTGCGCTTTGCCTGCAGGTGTTCGCGGCGGGATATTTTTGCTGGGTCATGCTTGATGTAAGCATCTTCGATCCTTGGTGGAATGATTGGGTGATCGGCTGTAGTTTGATCGCGGCAGCGTCTTTGCTGACAGCGTGGTTCATGCATCGGTATAAAGATGCGCTATCGAATTTGGAAGCAGGTGCGCAGCGCTGGCTGGTGGCGTGGGGAACTTGCTGGTTGTTCGCAGGCATCATCAGCGGCATCTGTCGGCAGTGGTCGGCTGCGCCTGATCGACTATCCACCACCTTGATTTTCGCGGCCTTGGTTGTCGTGATATTTGAATGGATCGGCGCGCGGCTGAAGTGGACGGCATTACGTCGCACGCAGATATTGCTGACTGCAATCATGCTGGTGAGCGTGTTCTACATGTCTGACCATCGCATGCACCCATTCGCAGGCGTGCAAATTTTTGTCTGGTTGTTAGCATTCATCGCGGGCGATGTTGTGCTGGCCCGGCAGGAACGCGACACCAGCGCGTGGCGACCAGCTTGGCAGCATGTCGTGCTGTTCAATCTGGCGCTGTTGCTGGTGGCGTGGGAGGCATGCTGGCGCGCCAACGATTTGGGACTTTCCAACGCTTGGCAATATGCTGGCATTGGCCTCACGCTGGGGTTCGGCATCGCCGCGGCCACACTCGGGATCAAGCGGAATTGGTGGCCGTTTGGTCCGCATGCCGCAGCACTTCGCAATTGGTCGGTGAAGCCATTGCTGGCGGGCGCGCTGTTGTGGACGCTGCTTGCCAACATCGATAGCAGCGGTTCAATCGCGCCGCTACCTTATCTGCCGATACTAAATCCACTCGATTTTGCGCAGCTTGCAATATTGGCAGCAGCCATCTGGGCGTCGCAAGGATTGAAAGAGAACGGAAGTACGGAGCAAACGTATGCCACCCTGCTCACGATAGCGGCAGCGGGATTCTTTTGGGTCAATGCGGCGCTGCTGCGAACCGTTCATCATTGGGCGGATGTGGCGTTCGAATTATCCGCACTCCTGCATTCCGTCGTCGCGCAAGCGGCACTGTCGTTGCTGTGGACCTCGACGGCAATGGCGATGATGTGGTCGGCAGGGAAACAGTCGCCACCATCGCGCGGCTTGTGGATGGCGGGTGCGGTATTGCTTGGCGTCGTCGTACTGAAACTATTTGTCAACGATCTGGGCAGCACCGGTACAGTCGCGCGCATCGTTTCGTTTATCGGCGTGGGGGTTTTGCTGATGGTGATCGGCTATGTGGCACCAGTGCCGCCTAGCGCCCAGGGGGCGAAACGGTGAGTATTGGTTGAAATCACTAGTGTCCCAACGTTTGGAACAGGGTACCTTGGACGGATTGGTTTGATGGCGAATCTGGCTCGAAGCACGGTCTGAGCAGATTGGGTATTGGAATGGTTTCGAACAGATTGAGGCTCAGTACGCGCAAGATTTCATG
>JANOQY010000462.1:0-2192 GCA_031414995.1 Betaproteobacteria bacterium | reverse complement strand
TCGTCAATATCGGCGCGATGGCTGGCTCACGCTTGGCACTTGTCGCTCACCGGAACAGGACGCTTTGCTCACATCCGTCGGCGCGACCGCACTGCGGCTTGACGTTGCCGACGAAAATGGTTTTGCCAATCTTGCCAAGGCACTCGATGGCAGAAGCATTGATGTCTGCATCTACAACGCCGGGGTCTCAGGGCCACGCAGTGCCAATGTCATAGCGCCCGAGGCCGAAGAGTTCGATGCCGTGATGCATGCCAACGTGCTCGGTGCACTGCGCGCCATCCCGGTCGTAGCACCCGCATTGGCACGCGCCAACGGCACGTTCGCTTTTATTTCCAGCCGCATGGGTTCCATCGGACTGATGGCAGCCAGCGGCTCGATAACTTATCGCGCCAGTAAAGCCGCACTCAACGCTGTGGTGAAAGCTGCGTCGCTGGAATGGGGGCCGAAGGGTGTGACATGCATGACATTTCATCCGGGTTGGGTAAAGACCGACATGGGTGGCGCGGAAGCCGATATCGAGCCCGCAGTCAGCATTGCGGGTGTGCGCAAAGTGATCGCCGAGGCCACGGCTAAATCAAACGGTTGCTTTTTTGATTACACCGGCAAGGAGCTCGCATGGTAAAGACTCGCATTGTTGTCGCGCTGTTCATGGGTTGTTTGCTTGTTTCGTGCGGTAAGAAAGAGAAAGAGCCGGTCAAAACGGCGGAAGAGCAGAAAGCAGAAATGGATAAGGCTGCGAAAACCACGCGCGACAATGCGGTGTGGGGAGAGCAGGTGAAATCGATGGACAAAGCCAAAGCCGCCGCAGAAAAAGCCGCCCAATCACCTGAGGAAAAGCTGCTTAAAGAGGGCTACTGATCACGGAGAAGCAAGACATGCTAATGAAAGCCACCAATGATTTCCTGACGGATGAGCAGCGCATGATCCGCGACATGGCGCGCGATTTTGCCCGTGAACAATTGGCGCCGAACGCTGCGCAGTGGGAAAAAGACAAATGGATTCCTGATGCCGTCGTCGCGCAAATGGGCGAGCTTGGTTTGCTGGGGATGGTGGTGCCTGAAGAATGGGGCGGCACATTTTCAGACTACACCGCCTATGCGATGGCGATTGAAGAAATCGCAGCGGGCGACGCGTCAACGTCCACCTTGATGAGCGTGCACAATTCAGTTGGCTGCGGGCCGATTCTTGCGTGGGGAACGGAGACGCAAAAGGAAATGTATTTACGCGATTTGGCCGCCGGTAAAAAAATCGGTTGCTTCTGCCTGACTGAGCCGCAAGCAGGATCGGAAGCGAACAATCTCAAAACGACTGCAAAATTAGTCGATGGCAAATGGGTGTTGAACGGCGCAAAGCAATTCATCACCAACGGAAAACGTGCGCATGTCGCCATCGTTTTTGCGGTGACCGATCCCGATCTCGGTAAGAAGGGATTGTCCGCATTCATCGTACCGACCAGCACACTCGGCTTCAATGTGCAGCCGCCGGAAAAAAAGCTTGGCATCCGTGCGTCCGACACCTGCGCAATTCTCTTGGATAACTGCACTATCCCGGAAGACCATCTGCTTGGCCCGCGCGGTAAAGGCTTGGCGATTGCACTGTCAAACCTCGAAGGTGGGCGTATCGGAATCGCTGCGCAGGCACTGGGTATCGCCCGCGCTGCCTTCGAAGCCGCCCTCGCCTACGCCAATGATCGGTCGCAATTCGGTAAGAAAATTATCGAACATCAAAGCATCGCCAATATGCTCGCCGACATGCACACCCGCATCAACGCCGCGCGCCTGCTCATCTTGCACGCCGCTCGCATGCGTACCGAAGGCCTGCCTTGTTTAAGCGAAGCCTCGCAAGCCAAGCTCTACGCATCCGAGCTTGCCGAATGGGTCTGTAGTAAAGCGATTCAGATCCACGGCGGCTATGGTTATCTGGAGGATTATCCGGTTGAGCGCTACTACCGCGATGCGCGCATCACGCAGATTTATGAGGGGACCAGCGAGATTCAGCGGATGTTGATTGCGCGCAATCTTGCTGGCTGAACAAGCGATCTGCCTCACAAATACGTAAAACAAAAAAATCATGCCGACCATAAAATCCAAACTCGATACGTTGTCCCCCGGGTTCAAAGCCAACGCCGAGCAAATGCGCACGGTCGTCGCTGAACTGTATGCGCACACTGCAAAAGTAGCCGATGGCGGCGG
>JANOQY010000461.1:0-4544 GCA_031414995.1 Betaproteobacteria bacterium | reverse complement strand
ATTATGCTGATGTGGCCACCGTCATTTCCGCCACGCCGATTGTTGATCGCGTCGCCACGCCGCGACGTCAATGTTTCACCGAGCAAGTAACAAGCTACGACGAACGCCGCGTTCGCCGTCCGGTTCAGGAAGAATATGTGACTGATTCGCGCGGCAGTAGCGGTGCTGGCACGGTGTTGGGCGCCATCATCGGTGGTGTTGTCGGGCATCAGTTTGGCAATAGCTCAGGCGGGCGGGACCGTGGTACCGCAGCAGGTGCCATCGTTGGCGGACTGATTGGCAATAGCGTTGAGCGCGAAAACTCACGCTACGGTGACAGCTATGGGTACAACAATGGATACCGTCGTGCGTCCTCGTATGATTATGCTCAGGTCGAGCGCGTTCCAGTAACGCGTGATGTGCAGCGCTGCAATGTGGTCTCGGAATCCCGCGAAGAAATACGCGGCTACGATGTTCGCTATCGTTATCATGATCGCGAATACACGACCCGCCTTAGCTACGATCCGGGTCCTACGATGCCGGTCAATGTTGATGTGCGGCCGAGCTATCGCACACCGGTGCCTTCCTACAATCGCTACTAGCCCGATCCGATTTGTATAAAAAAAGGGCGTTGCACGCAAGTGCAACGCCCTTTTGACTTGACGGATCAAATTTCCTTAATCCGGGCTACGTTTGGCGCGTTTTACGGCGATGCATTCTAGGGCAACCCAACAGATCGCAGCCAGCCCCAACCAAAGACTTCCCTTGATAATTGAGACGTAAGCAAGTGCCAACAGGGCTAACAAAAACAGCGCCCAGGCAACCCGCATTCGTTTGAAGAGTCGACCGAACATCACGTATTTTCCGCAAATGCAAACAGCACCGCATCTGCCGGCACCAAATCATTCTCTTCAAACGCCACACGTTCCACCACGCCATCACGCGGGCTGACGATGGTGTGTTCCATCTTCATCGCCTCCATGATGATGAGTGGCTGACCTTTCTTTACGCTATCGCCCACACTAGCCATCACCTTGACGACGCGCCCGGGCATCATCGCGGTCAGCCGCCCGTCGTTGGTATCGATATCACCCTCAAACAGGAATGGATCGACCAGCCGTAGTGAATGACGCGCGTCGGTAAACAAAATGGAAATGTTGTTGCCGTGCGCGAGAACCCGCGCCGTCTCTGCATGGCCATTTGCAGTAAATGAAACCAGCGGACCATTTTGGCTGGTCAATGTGACCGCATAATCGCGTTCATCGATACGGACATGCTGCGTTGCTCCAGCCGTTTCGATATCAACGGTGACGATCGCTTCATCGTTCATGGTATGAAATTCCAGCGCGCGATGCGCACCGCGATTGAGCCACCAGCCATCTTTATGGTCCCAAACATCGCTGCCATGAGCCTTGGCCTCCGTCGCCAATAAATCCAGCGATGCGGCAATCAGCGCGCGATCAGGCATCTGCGATTCATCGGGGAATAGCGACTTGCGATGCGTCGGTATAAACGAGGTGTCCGTTTTGCCCGCTAAAAATGCCGGGTGCTTCACCAGTTGCTGCAAAAAACCAAGATTGGTTTTTACCCCCAGCACGTCGGTTTGCGCGATGGCGTGCTGCATCCGGCGCGTTGCCTCGGCACGATCTTCGCCCCATGTGATGAGTTTTGCGATCATGGGGTCGTAGTACACACTGATTTCGTCACCCGACACGACGCCAGTATCGAGACGCACATCGTCATCCGGCACAATTATCGGCGTCGCAAAGACATGCATCTTGCCGGTCTCAGGCAGGAAGTCATTGGCGGGATTTTCGGCGCAAATGCGAACTTCGATGGCATGGCCGCCGGTGATAATTTCTGTTTGTTTTAATGGCAATGGTTCGCCCGCTGCCACACGCAATTGCCATTCGACGAGGTCTTCGCCGGTGATCATTTCGGTGATGGGATGTTCAACCTGAAGGCGCGTGTTCATTTCCATGAAAAAGAACTGCCGATCTTCGCCAACGATAAATTCGATTGTGCCCGCACCACGATAGGCAATCGCGCGCGCTGCTGCTACTGCCGCGTCACCCATCTTTTCGCGCATATCGTCGTCAGTCGAATCGATGAAAGGCGAGGGCGTTTCTTCCAGTACTTTTTGGTGTCGGCGTTGAATCGAGCATTCGCGCTCGAACAGGTGCACATAGTTACCGTGCGTATCGCCGAACACCTGAAATTCAATATGATGCGGACCGAGCACGTAGCGCTCGATCAAAACGTCATCATTGCCGAAGGCGTTCTTTGCCTCGCGTCGCGCGGCCTCAAGTTGCGAGGAGAACTCATCCGCTTTCTCCACCAGCCGCATGCCTTTGCCGCCGCCGCCGGCGACCGCTTTGATAAGCTGCGGGTAGCCCACTTTTTTCGATTCACTCGCAAGAAAAGTGGCGTCCTGATTGTCGCCATGATAGCCAGGTACCACGGGCACGTTGGCGGCTTGCATCAGCGCTTTGGCGTGGCTTTTTGACCCCATCTTTTCGATGGCGTCCGGCGTCGGGCCGATGAAGGCAATGCCCGCCTTTCCGCAGGCTGCAGCGAAACCCGCATTTTCCGAAAGAAATCCATAGCCGGGATGAATCGCCTGCGCACCGGATTTTTTTGCGATATCCAGAATGACATCGCCTTTGAGATAAGAATCCACCGGTCGCGGGCCACCGATTAAATACGCTTCGTCGGCCTGCTTTACGTGTTGCGCCTCGGCATCAGCAGAAGAAAATACCGCGACGGTGCGAATGCCCATGCGTTTACAGGTGCGGATGACGCGGCAGGCGATTTCGCCCCGGTTGGCAATCAGTATCTTGTTGAACATGATCTCGCTCTAGGCTGCAAACAGCAATTGGTAGGCCAGCATCAGCCAGATGGAAACGAGGAACACGCCACTGGTCACAAACGCGTAAAAGCGATGCATGACCACATTGCTGGTGCATTGAATAAAGCTGTGCACGTAGCGTGCGATTACATAACCCCAAGCCAAAATTAAATGCGGCATGCAAATGAGGCTGGTCGCGTAAATAGTGAGGGCGGAGACGTAAAACATGACCGGCAGTTCGAACAAATTACGGAAATTGTCCGGCGCACGCGAATCGGGCATGACCGCCGTCATCTGTGCGGAGGTTGCAGTTTTTTGCGGATGCACACGATTCTGTTTGTAGAACGCGATACGTCGGCGAAGCATGGTGGCTGCGACCAGACAGGTCAGCAGGAACATCGCCAGCAGGGGATAAAGAATCAGTTTTGGTTCCACGTTTAGCTCTCCACAATCCAGCTTGCCTTGCGTTTTTCCAGAAAGGCACGAATGCCTTCTTTACCTTCTTCACTTGCGCGCACGCGTGCGATGCGTTGCGCGGTGTCAGCGATGGTGTCGGCGTCAATGGGACGATTGGCGACGGCGGCTATAAGCTGTTTGCCTTCCTCGATTGCATGCGGACCACAGTTCAATAGCGCAGTGACAATGTCATTGATCTTGTCGTCCATCGTTTCGTCCTCAGCCGCCAGTTCGTGCAGCAAGCCAAGCCGAAATGCTTCGCCCGCGTCAAATCGCTCTGCCGTGAGGAAATAGCGATGTGCCGCGCGCTCACCGATGGCGGCAATAACATAAGGCGAGATCACGGCGGGAATCAACCCGAGCTTTGCTTCTGATAGTGAAAACGAAGCGTTCTGTGTGCCAACTGCGATGTCACAGCACGCGACCAATCCCACGCCTCCGCCATACGCGGCACCGTGTACGCGCGCAATGGTCGGTTTTGAAATGCTGTGCAAGGTGCGCATCAATTCGCCCAGTGCCATCGCATCACGGAAGTTTTCTTCTTCCGAATACGTTGACATGCGCTTCATCCAGTTGAGGTCAGCGCCCGCAGAAAATGATTTGCCTATAGCGGAGAGGATAACGACACGCACATCGTCGTTCGCGTCGAGCGTCCGGAATGCTGAAGTCAAATCTGCGATCAGCACATCATCGAATGCGTTGTGTTTTTCCGGGTTGTTGAGCGTGACGATGCCGATGGGGCCGTCGATTTCTAGTAGAGTTTGGGTCATTGGCTGGTGGAGTCAGTGAAATAAAATCACTTTGTCTTTGGATATTGCAAACACTTTCGTCTTTCCTTGTTCTTTACTCGGTAAACGAACAAATACTTGGTTTCCTATCCCGTGAAGAGGAACACTTATGTCGTTGCATGTAATCGTATGCTGATCCTGCTTGCAGTTCTTAACGTCAATAGCACTCCAAATACTCTCACGTCCATTGCCTTCAATTACGATGCTGACATTTGAAAGGCGAATTTTTAAAAAAGAAAGCAACAAATCATGAGCGCGGGTTGAAAAAATCATTATTGCGACTGGTAAAAGCCACATCATCAACCACATCCCAATTTCAGCGAACCTAATATTGTTGTTAATTAAATTGGGGTCTACCATCGAATTTGTGGCTGACAAACGTTGGCAAGGAGCGTAGCATTTTTGCTGACGGGGGTGTGGCTCATGGGGTCCGTGGTTTGGGAACAAACGTCGCTCGGCTCTGAAATGCCGTC
>JANOQY010000460.1:0-3931 GCA_031414995.1 Betaproteobacteria bacterium | reverse complement strand
GTGATGGTCGTGGTCGGCGATGTTCAGTACGCGATCCCATCGGTGATGATCGAGCAGGTGCAGGAATATAAGGGCAAACGCTACGAACCGTTGCTTGAAATGAACGAAATTGACTGGAACGGCAATAAATATCCGTTGCGCTCGATGGCCGCCCTGCTTGGTGGCAAGCCCACCGTTTCTGCGCAGCGCAAAGCGTCAGTGATTTTGGCCAAGAGCGGTCAACAACGCGCGGCGGTGCAAGTCGATCAAATCATCGGTAACCGTGAGATTGTTGTGAAATCCATCGGCCCGCAGCTGGCACGCCTCATCGGCGTTGCAGGCGCGACGGTGACCGGTGCGGGCCAAATCATATTGATCATCAATCCGGTGCAATTGCATTTCCGTGAAACGGCGACGGTTCGGGTAGAGGACGCCAAAGGAGCAGAAACCGCTTCTGCGATCACCAGTTCCCGCATTGACGACGATGGGGCATCGGCGCTGCAACCGTTGGAAGAAGTGAAGGGGCCATCGCTCGGCGAAGCGATTGCGGCCGCCATGCCTGTCGGCGGTGAGGCCGCGGCAGCGCCGTTGTTGGTGCGCACGGTGCCGCTGGTGATGGTGGTCGATGATTCCCTCACCGTACGAAAAATTACCAGCCGTATGCTGACGCGCGAAGGCTTCGACTTCGCGACTGCAAAAGACGGTGTGGATGGGCTTCAACAGTTGCAGGACATCGAGCCCGACATCATCCTGCTGGACATCGAAATGCCGCGCATGGATGGTTTTGAGTTCGCGCGCAACGTGCGTGCTGACGCAAAGACCAAGAACATTCCCATCATCATGATCACCTCGCGCACCGCAGACAAGCACCGCAATCGCGCGATCGAGTTAGGCGTGAATGAGTACATGGGCAAGCCGTATCAGGAAGAGCAGTTGCTGGTGTTGATTCGCAGCTACACCAAGAAGCGATTCGGCTAGTCGCTGTTGCGTGCGATGCACGCTAATTTTGCAGATCGCCATTCGGCGCTGGTTTCCGAGCAAAATGCCTTCGGAAAGCCCGCCAATGCTAGTGTTTGCATTTTAAACAGCGCGACACGTCAATGCGCCTGCCACTCCACCACGCCCGAGTAGGCAGTGAGCAACACGATTAGCCCGAACACGATGCGGTACCACGCAAACACGGTGAAGTCGTGCGTGGACACGTAGCGAATCAACCATCGCACGACGACAAACGCGGAAATAAAGGCGGTAACAAAACCGACGCCGAACACGGGCACGTCGGCAACCGACAACGCTTCGCGCGCTTTCCAAAGCGAATAGATGGTTGCGCCAAAGAGTATTGGCACAGCGAGATAGAATGAAAACTCCGTCGCACATTTACGCGACAGACCAAAAAACATGCCGCCGATAATGGTGGCACCCGAACGCGACGTGCCGGGAATGAGCGCCGCGCATTGCGCGAGGCCGACCTTCAGCGCGTGTACCCACGACAAGTCATCCACCGATTCAATCAAGCGCGCAGGTTGGCTTTGCACGCGCTGGCGATACCAGCGCTCAGCGAGCAAAATAATAAAGCCACCAACGACGAATGCGAGCGCCACTGGTATTGGCTTAAACAAATAAAGTTCGATCACTTTTTTGAACGCGAGCCCCAGCACCACCGCGGGCACGGTGGCGATGATCAAATTCAGCGTGAAACGCTGCGCGACCGGACTGCTTGCAATACCGGCGAAGGTCGCGGTGAATCGTGCGCGATATTCCCAGCAAACCGCCAGAATTGCGCCCGGTTGAATCACGATATCAAAGACGGCCGATTTATCGGCAGGGAAGCTGAGCAGATTGCTGGCAAGAATCAAATGCCCGGTTGAGGAGATCGGCAGAAATTCGGTCAGACCTTCCACCACGCCAAGAATGGCGGCTTTGAGTAACAGGATTAAATCCAAAATAATTCCGGAAAAAAGAGAGGCGGTCTGATTTGACCAATTGCCGCATGGATTATAAGCGACGGCAACATGTCGGCTGCGTCACTTTACCTTCAGCACCAAACCATCGGGCCTCACTTCGATCCGATCTGGCTCGTAACGTACGCCGTATTTTGTGAAATCCTCCGGCTTGAACGTGTAAAGCGGCTTGTCTTCCAGCGCATCTTTGGCAAGGCTCGACGCGGCTTTGGCCAACGCCGCCGACAACGCATCGGGCATTTTGTCCATGCGTATGCGGTCCACGCGCGCGTCGCGCAGATAGAGCGCCTGAGTCGCGGCGGCGTATTCCGGCCGACCTGAAATTTTCAGCGTTCCCGTGACGCTTTTACTCGATAGCGGCAGCTTCACGCTGACGTCAAAACTGGTCAACAGCCGTTTTTCGACCGCATCCAATTCCACGATGGGCCGCACCAGCGTTACATCAAGCAATCCAGCGACACTTTTTTCCAGCGGGAAACGGCGCGCCATTTTCTGCGTGAGTTCATCGGCAGTGATGCGAATTTCACCCGACAAAAACGGGATGGAGGAGCATCCGGCAAGCAGAAGTGTGGACAAAAGCGCGGATACAAATGACGCAAGAATTCTTCGCATGAAATAACGCTATAGTTTTTCGTAGGCGCGAATGCGTTCGAGCACAAAACTTCTGAACTTCTCAGGCATTTCCAACGCCGCGTTTTCAAAAATAGTGCCCACACTATTGGAATCAAATGCACCATCAGCCACGAACAACGCGCTCATGTAACGCCCCGGCTTGTCTTCCGGCGTATCGACACCTTCATGCGAATAACCCACCTCGGGTGACCAACGCAGTGCGCGTTCCTTGCCGAGCTTGGCATAACAAAGCTGGAAGCCTTGCAATACACCATCGTAGTTTTCCCAAGTATAGAGATCGAATTCATCGTCGTGAAACCAGCGGCGAAGTTTGCCGGTTTCGTATTGCGTCACATCTTTTACTTCGTTGAGCATAATTTTTTGGCCAATCAAGCGTTTAACTTCGCCACCAGCGCACGCAATTTATCCGGGTCATCCACCTTGAGAATTCTCGCCACAATGGGTTCGATATCCGGCAGGTTCGACATCAGTACGCGCTGTTTTACGAGTGGCAAATTGGCCGGGTGCATCGAGAAATCGCGCAGGCCAAACCCCAGCAACAGGCGCGTCATCTGCACTTCTCCGGCCATTTCGCCGCACACTGTGACTGGCACACCCGCCTCGCGCGCCTGCCGGATCACGCCGGCGATCAGCGACAACACCGCCGGATGCAGCGGGTCGAAAAGGTGGGCGACACTGTCGTCGGTGCGGTCAATGGCCAAGGTGTATTGAATCAAATCGTTGGTGCCGATCGAAATAAAATCGAGGCGCTTCAAAAACATCGGTAACGCAATCGCGGCAGCGGGAATCTCTATCATGCCGCCGACCAATATGTTGTCGTTGAATTTGCGGCCCTCGAGTTTTAGTTGCTCCTTCGCGCGCGAAATTGCGGCCAGCGTCTGTGTGATCTCGTAGGACGACATCAGCATGGGTATCAGGATGCGCACATCGCCAAAACGCGAGGCGCGCAAAATCGCCCGCAGATGCGTATTAAAAATCTGTGGCTCCGACAGGCAGTATCGAATCGCCCGCAACCCTAATGCCGAATGCGACGGCCCCTGATCAGTGCCGCCGAGTGACTTATCGGCGCCGATGTCGAGCGTGCGGATCACGACTGGCTTACCCTTCATGCCCTCGGCGACGTGTTTGTAGGCCTCAAATTGCTCTTCCTCAGTCGGTAGATCACGGCGATTCATGAATACAAATTCGCTGCGAAAAAGGCCGATGCCGGCCGCACCGGAAGCCTTCACGCCGTCGAGGTCACCAGGCAATTCGATGTTGGCGTGCAACTCGACGTGAGTGCCATCGAGCGTATCGGCCGGCGCGGTTCTGATGCGCGTGAGTTTTTGGCGCTCCAGTTTCCATTGGTTTTGTTTCAG
>JANOQY010000459.1:0-1511 GCA_031414995.1 Betaproteobacteria bacterium | reverse complement strand
AGAATGGCGATGGCTGCGACTTTCGTTTGCGGCGAGTACAAAAATACCACCGCCGAAATAGTCGTCATGGCGTTGATAAAAAAGTAACGCGCGATGTCCAGCATGGCTGGTGTGCAAATAGGCAACGTCACCCGCCAGAATGTTTTGAAGAACGGCACTTTTAGCGAAGCAGATACCGACTCAAACTCTGCATCCAGCGCCTTCAGCGCTGTCACTGCAGTGAGGTGGCCGGTCGTGTAGAAGTGCACTATGGTGCACATCACGAGCAGCGTCAGCGTGTGGTACAAACCGTTGAGTGGATTGCCCGGTGCGTTGAAGAAAAAAATGTAGCCCAGACCCAACACCAAGCCCGGCACGGCCATCGGTAACAGCGCAAGCAATTGCACAATCGGACGCAACCAATCGAGATCACGGGTTTTCTCGATCAGATAGGCACCGACAAATACGATGATTGTGCCAATGACGGCGGTACCACTCGCCAGTTTCAGACTGTTGATGAACGCATCGCCGACCTCACCATCGAATAACCCAAACACATAGTGCCTTGTGCTAAAAGAGAGATCGTACGGCCAGAATTTGACGAACGACGCAAATATGGCCATGCCAAGGACCGCAAACATCCCCAGCGCGACCAAGCCACAATAGCCGGTCATCAGAGCATCATAGCCACGGCTGGGCTTGGGGGCATACGGCACCGCGCGTGCAGTCAGCATGGAAGTCTGCTTGCGCTGAACGAGTCGATCAACAAGGAACGTCAGCAGTGCCGGTGCCAGCAGAATGAACCCCACGACTGCGCCTTTCTGGAAATCCTGCTGCCCGATCACCAGTTTGAAAATATCCGTGGCCAATACATTGAAATTTCCACCGATCACTTTTGGGATACCGAAATCGGTGATCACCAGCGTGAACGTCACCATCGCCGCGCTGATGAGTCCGTATTTCGCGCCGGGCAGCGTGATGGTAAAAAATTTGCGCGAGGCAGAGGTTCCCATCGCGTCAGCAGCTTCATATAGGCGTGCGTCGGCCAATGACAGCGCCGTCACCAGAATCATCAGCGCATGCGGAAACACGCTGAATATTTCAGAAATGATGATGCCCGGCGCCCCGTAGATTGACGCAATGCCGACGGCCTTCATCGCGTCTTTGAGCACGCCCTGATTGCCAAACCAGTAGATAAACGAAATCGCGGAAAGCAGTGAGGGTGCCAGCAATGGCGTCAATGTGATGGTGCGAAACAATCCTTTGAACGGCATGCAGCTCCGGGTCAATGCGTAGGCGAACAAAAACGCGGCAGGCACGGCGATAAACGTAACCACAGATGAAACCCAGATGCTGTTCCACAGCGATTGCTTTAGCGCTGGTGTTTGTACGTAGGCGATGAAATTGTCGAGCCCGACGAATGCACCATCCTTGCTCTCGACGCTCTGCATGAGAATGGCGGCAAGTGGCGCAGCGAGGAATGCGAGCAGCGCTAGAGCAATCAGAATCAACACGGCATGGCCGATGCGATC
>JANOQY010000458.1:0-4010 GCA_031414995.1 Betaproteobacteria bacterium | reverse complement strand
CATCGTGACCACTTTGCCTTTGATGATCAACCCGGTGTCTGGTTTCCATTGCGCGTGTGCAGTGCTGCACAGCGAAGCCGTCAGACACAATAGTGACAGCCAGTTTTTTATCTTCATCGATACTTCCTTTTTGCTAAAACTTTTCACTGCGCGTTTTTCCAATAATATCCCGATCAGACCTTTAACTTTCAGCGTTATTGCGATCACACTGTGCCATCGACAACACCAGACTCAACCCAACCAGATTTCTTTGGACTTTCTGAGCCAGAGAAACGCGACGGCCCGACCACGCAAAAAGCCCAGCCCAAGCACGCGTCTGCGCCATCATCCAGCAGGACCGCAAAAGTAACTGCGTTCACCGCATCGCCTGAACTGTTGGCACTTGGCGCAACATTACCCGCGACGCTATACCTAGGCACGTCCTCGTGGTCTTTTCCGGGCTGGAACGGATTGGTTTACGACGGCGAGTTCCGTGATGCAACACTTGCACGGGAAGGCCTCCCGGCATATTCCAAACATCCGCTCATGCGCACGGTGAGTATCGACCGCACGTTTTATGCGCCTATTGGCGAAAATGAATATGCGCGATACGCGACTCAAGTGCCGAATGGTTTTCGTTTCCTCATCAAAGCGCCCATGGCCATTACCAGTTCCTACTTGCGGTCAGATACTGGTGGCTTCAGCGACAGTCCGCATTTTCTCGATGTTGAATACGCCATCGACGAATTTATCGCGCCCTGCACTGCTGGGTTGGGTACTAAGTGCGGCCCGCTGGTATTCCAATGCCCGCGACAAGGCCGCGCGACCACCGGCAATCCTGATCCCTTCATCAATCGGCTCTATCGATTCCTGAAAGCGCTGCCGCAGGGTGTGCTTTATGCCGTGGAGGTGCGCGACCCGGAATTGCTGACCGAGCGTTTCTTCAAATGCCTCAATGCCACCGGCGTCAGGTTTTGCATCGCCAGTCACGCACGGATGCCGTCGCCGCGTGAACAAATCGAGCGTGCACAACAGATGGATGCAGGGCCATTCATCGCGCGCTGGAGTCTGCATGCAGGCTTTAAATACGAGACTGCCAAGGCGAAGTATTTTCCCTTTGACAAAATAGTCGATGAAGACTCGGATAGCCGCGAGAGTCTGGTGCAGGAAAGCATCCGGACGCTCAACGCAGGATTCCCGGTGTACGTGGTGATCAATAACAAAGCAGAAGGCTCGGCACCGCTTAGCGTTGGGAAATTCGCGCAGCGATTTGTGGAAATCAATACCAATCTGCACAAGGGCGCTTGAAAAGCGCCCGCTCATCGCCACCTACAGGAAATGTTGGAAAACCTGTTTCGGCCATTGTTTCGGTCCACCACGCGCGCGTTCCGCAAGGCTCGGGCGCTGACCTCAAAAAAGGTCGCCCAGATCGATCTGGCTGCATGGAATCACGCCACCGCCAATTACGCGTTCGTTCGACGATTGACCGTTGAAGAGAATCGTCGCCTGCGCCTGATTGCCTCGGATTTTCTGGCAAGAAAAAGCATTTTGGGCGCTGCTGATTTCGAGATCGACGAACTTATACGCATCCAGATCGCCGCGCAGGCGTGCATCCTGATCTTGGAACTCGACGTCGATTACTACGACGGCTGGCGCGAGATCATCGTCTATCCCGGCCAATTCGCCAAGACGCACGATGTCATGGATGAATTCGGCGTTGTTCATACCACGCGCGATCCGCTGGCGGGTGAAGCGTGGCTGGGCGGGCCGGTGGTGCTGTCACATGCTGACCTGGCGCAGACTGAAAACGCCATCGACCGTGGTGACGGCTACAACGTCGTCATCCACGAATTCGCGCACAAACTCGACATGCTAAACGGTGAAGCCAATGGCTATCCGCCGCTGCATCGCGGCATGAGCCGTGAAACATGGAAACGCACTTTTCTTGCGGCGTATCTCGCCTTTTGCAAACAGGTCGATGACGCCGATGCACTGGCGCGCAGAGATGGTGGCCGCGCGCTGGACGCGATCCCGATCGACCCCTACGCCGCCCAGAGCCCGGCGGAGTTTTTTGCCGTCATTTCGGAAGTATTTTTTGAAATGCCCGAGGCCGTGCACGATGCCTTCCCCGTCGTTTATCAACAACTCAAGGCGTTTTACAAGCAAGACCCACTAGCCCGGCAGGTCGCCTGACACCGAAAAAAACGACCTCTGCGGCCCTCTCCAAACAGCAGTGAAATTTGCTTCAAAGTGCCTAGTCGTTTATCATTCGCCCCTTGCTGGAGAGGTGGATGAGCGGTTTAAGTCACACGCCTGGAAAGCGTGCGTAGGTTAATAGCCTACCGCGGGTTCGAATCCCGCCTTCTCCGCCAGAACAAAACAGCCCCGAAAGGGGCTTTTTTGTTCTGGCGGAGAAGGGAGTGTCGCGGGTGCGCGAGGGGGTGAAAGTGCCGAAAAATGATAAATACAAGTACTGGTCTGCCTTTTCGGACATTTTCCTGCCAGAACCCGCACCGAATGACGATCTACATCTTTTCACACTAAATATATCTGCGGCTGATCAATAAACGATGGATAAGCGCCTGAGAATTATGCCGCAGGCGCACCCGAACAAATTGTGTAGGGCCGGGGGAATATAATCTTGACTCACTAAAAACCTCGGGAACTCAACATGTCCACCCAGGCAGAAAATCGCAAATCCGCACTGCTCGCTGAAATTGAAAAACTGATCGCGGCCAAAGTACCCGCTTCGCAGAGAGAGCAGGCGCACGTATTCGCCGCTAAATACTGCAATGAAGTAGACGCTGAAGACTTTGTCGCGCGCGGTGCGAATGAGTGGACGGCGTTGGCGCTTTCTCACCTTGCGTTTGGCAATGAATTCCAGCGCGGCGCGCCGAAGATGCGCATTTTTAACCCGAGATTGCCAGAAAACGGCTGGGAATCCGCGTCCACTGTCATTGAATTCGTCAACGACGACATGCCCTTTCTGGTCGATTCCATCGCGATGGAAATCAATCGGCAAGGCATCGCAATTGAACTCATTCTGCATCCCCTGTTTGATGCGTCCCGTGACCAGCATGGCTTGCTGACCAGGCTTGATGATGCCAAAGATGGCAGGCGTTTTGAATCATGGATTCATGTCGAAGTTGAGCGCATCACCGATCCGGCGCGCATCAAGGCGCTGGGCGACGGGCTGGTTTCGGTATTGGGCGATGTGCGTGCGGCCGTCGAGGATTTTCCGGCGATGAAGGCAAAGATAGCCGAAATTTTGTCGGACATGGGTGGTGCAGCACGGGTTGTGCCGCTGGAAGAATTGGATGAGGCGCGCGCATTTCTAAGCTGGACTGTCGACAACCATTTCACGTTTCTCGGCTATCGCGACTACGAACTATCGGCGCAAAACGGCGTTGACGTGTTGAAGATTGTGCCCAAATCCGGGTTGGGTATTTTGCGGGAACCAAGACTGGGCGGCGTTTCGCAAAGTTTCAACGAGCTGTCGCCAGAGTTGAAAGCGCTCGCCAGAAAGCCACAACTGCTGGTGCTGACCAAAGCCAATTCGCGCGCCACCGTGCATCGCCCTGGCTATCTTGACTACATCGGCGTAAAGCGTTTCGATGACAAGGGCAACGTGATCGGCGAGCGCCGCATGATTGGCTTGTACACGTCCTCGACGTATCACGCGGACCCGCACGACATTCCACTGCTGCGTCGGAAAATTTCTGTCCTGATGACGCGCGCCGGTTTTCCACCTTCAAGCCACGCTGGCAAAAATCTGTTCTCGATTCTGGAAACCTTCCCGCGTGATGAATTATTCCAGATCGGCGATGACGAATTGTTCGATACCGTCATGGGTATTTTGCGTTTGGGCGAACGCGCCCGCACACGCATGTTTGTGCGTCGCGATATTTATTCGCGGTTCTATTCGTGCCTGATTTACCTGCCACGCGAAAATTACAACACCGAAACGCGCGTGAAATTACAGGAAATTCTCAAACGCGCATTCAATGGCACCAGCGCTGAATTCAATGTGC
>JANOQY010000457.1:0-2798 GCA_031414995.1 Betaproteobacteria bacterium | reverse complement strand
GCGGGAATCCAGCGTCTCGCCGAACGACGCTGGATTCCCGCCTTCGCGGGAACGACGGAGTGAGCGAGGGCAGTTGTCATGAAATCAGAGAACGTCATTAAATGAACGCCATGCAAACCAAAGATGAAATGCTCGCCCGCGCCGAAGAAATTGCGGCCAGCCAGCCCGCTGAAGCCGCACAGTTATTCACCAGCGTGCTCGCACTCGACCCCGCCAATCTCACCGCACATAACGCGTTGGAGCGTTTGCAGGCACCGCAACGTTATGGTCGCTGGATGCTGGTCAACTGTGTGATCGATCCACGCGATGATATTTTTCGTTTTTTCGCCAATCACGAAATCGCAAAGAATCCGATCCGCGAATATCTCTCCGATGGCTGGCGCACGCTGTCGGAGCTGATGCTGCTGCTTGAGGCAGTTGATCGACCGCTATCGAAGACCGAAAGCGTGCTTGAATTTGCAGCCGGTTTTGGACGCTTCACGCGGCACCTGGTCAAGGTTTTGCCGGGCCGTGTGACCTGTGCGGATGTGATGCCGGGTAGTGTGGATTTTTTGTGTGAGCAGTTTGGTGTTACAGCGTTTGAATCCTCCCACGAGCCTGAGAAGATTGCGCTTTCCGCCCAATCCGCCCAGTACGATCTGGTGTTTGTGTTATCGATGTTTACGCACCTGCCGATCCACATGTGGGCACCGTGGTTGCGTGCGCTCAAGTGCATGGTCAAGCCCGGCGGTCTGCTGGTGTTCAGTGTGCATAACGAAGATGTGGGCAGGGAAATCGGTGTCGTATTCGATGCGCAGGGAACACACTTCATTGCCAGCAGCGAATCGCCGTCGATTGATGCCCAAACCTATGGCACCACCTTCACAACGAAAAAATTTGTTGAAGACACCATCGGCAGCGTATTTGGCAGCAAGCCGCTTCATTACAAACCGCAAGGCTTCTGGAACGGGCAGGACGGGGTGGTCGTGCGCGTATGATGAAGAAATTGAATTCATGGTTAAGCCAAAATCTGGCGACGCCTCCCGTTGGCGAGGATACGTTGCCTGTTCCCCTCGCTGAGAGCGAGACGAAGAACTCACACACGTGCCTTCCATTTATCCGTGTCGTGGAAGTGGACGATGCCGCGCCGTTTGCAGGGAAACTTTTTCTGCAAAAATTCAAGCATCACATCCCAGACTATCCACGCCATTTCATTGCGTTTTACGAGCCAAGCCCGGATCTCAGAACGACGGTAGGTTATGTGCATTTCTCTCCGTTTGAGAATGTGTTTCTGGGCGGTGGCATGTGTGTCGATACTGCGGCTTACCGGCGGATGTCGCCCGAACAGATGAGAAATATTCGCGAAGTTGGCAGTCTGGCGGAATACATGTTGCGCAATACGTTTGATCTGCTCGGCCCTTGCGCTGCAATCTTTGGAAGTGTTGGCGATGCCACGGCTCGGGTTGTTGATCTTCGGGCCGGATTTGTCGATACCGGTGTGCCACATCTTATGGTCGTATGGCGCGATGTGACTGAATCAGAAAAACCCGCAGTTTTGGCAAAGGTAGCTGCACTCGGTTCGTTCTAGGAAATGAGTTTCATGCCGCCCCGCCGGTCGCATGCCGACCTGCTTGGCGGACACAAAAGGTGTTTTTTGCTTTACTTTCTAAAGTAAAGTCGTATCGTCATCCGAGTACGCCGGATGACAAGCACACAGAATTTTTAGCGGCTCGACACCAGTATTGGTCACGTTATGCCTTGTGCCGGGCGGGATGGTGATGGTGTCGCCGCTGCGAATATCGAATTCCACCTCTCCCAGCCGCATTGTTCCCGCGCCGCCGGTGATGTGATAAATCTCTTCTGTGCGCGGGTGAAGATGCATCAAACTTGTGCCGCCCGCCTCGACGATTGCTTCGGCAAAGCTCATGGTACTTGCGCCATGCGTGGCGGGGTGCATCAATTCGCGGATGACAGAGCCGTCTTTGGTGACGAAAGGGGCAATTTCAGTGTATGTGGTTTTCATGGTTTTGATGTCAAAGGTAGGTCGCGATCCGTGCCATAATTTTGCCGCACTCCTCCTCAGAATGGTGAATTTCTTATGCCAGTCAATTACACGCTTCCCACGCAAGAGTCATTGCATCCTATCAACGGTGTAACGCTAGGCTATGCCAAAGCCCATGTGAAGAAGCCTGATCGCAAAGATATGCTGGTGATTTCACTGGCGGAGGGCTCGCTGGCCGCAGGTGTGTTTACCCAGAATCGCTTTTGCGCAGCACCAGTTTTGGTGTGTCGCGAACACTTGAAGCGCGGCGCTGACATTCGCGCATTGGTAATCAATACCGGTTGCGCCAACGCAGGTACTGGTGCCACCGGTTTTGCCGACGCCAAGGCGACCTGTGACGAAGTTGCCAAAGTGCTCGGTTGCACGCGCCAGCAGGTGTTGCCATTTTCCACCGGTGTGATTCTCGAACATCTGCCGATGGACAAAATTTTGGCGGGTGTGCCGCAGTGCGTGGCCAATCTCACGCCGACCGGGTGGTTCGATGCCGCACACGCGATCATGACCACCGATACCGTGCCGAAAGCGGTGTCGAAACAAATCAAGATTCACGACAAGACCGTGACTATCACCGGCATCTCTAAAGGTGCGGGCATGATCCAGCCGAATATGGCGACCATGCTCGGCTTTATCGCCACAGACGCCGTGGTGGGCGCGGATGTGCTGCAAGACATGGTGCGCGTGGCAGCCGATGTGTCATTCAATTCGATCACCATCGATGGCGATACGTCCACCAATGATTCGTTCGTGTTGATTGCCA
>JANOQY010000456.1:0-1793 GCA_031414995.1 Betaproteobacteria bacterium | reverse complement strand
CCGAGCAATTTATTTTTCATGGCGATCCCCTTAATTTTCGAAGCCGTTGCTAAACAACGGGTCTGACTGATTGATTGGTGCAGTTTGGAAGCCGATCTGTGCGCTGTATGCGCCGCCGCTTGCCGCACCGGCATTGGCTTGACCAAGCGTGCCTACCAACTCATAGGGGCCCGCACTGCTAAAGCCGCCACCACTAGCGATGGCTTGCTTGGTTATGACATAAACGCCACCGCTGGGCGATTGGGCTTGCGCAAAGCCAACAATAGCGATGGCTGCAAATAGCAGCTGGCAAAAACCAGACGTGCGTCTATTGTGCGGCCGCAGGCTTCGGCTAGTTTGTCGACGAAAATCAGCAATAAAGATGGGTTTGATAAGCATCGGTTAATTTCCCTGTGACTAATTTTTTGCGGCTGATTTTTGCGCAGCATGCGATGTTCGCGAAATTTCTGTTTGTCGAGATACTTAACTGAGCGCATCCAGTGAACCGTCGGATGCTATCAACTTAGTTTGGCAAGCCGTGCGTGTACACGAAAGTTTGACAGTTGGTCGCAATTTAGTTTTTGAGGTGGCGACCGAAGAACAGCTAATCAGACGTTTTCCAGGCTGGATTTGCACCGCGTTTGCATTGATCCGAATGCCGTTCGGAAACCGCCTGACGGCACAATTCCGGTGCGATTCAGTGACAAATCTGACGCAAAACGGCTGCAGCCTGTTGCAAATTGCGCGCTTCAAGTTCCAGGAAAAGCAGAATCCATGTGCGTCATAAATCATAGATTCCCAAGTTGCGATCAGCGTCTGCCATCGCTTGAAGTGCCGTGTGGCGCTGTTTGTTTCGTTGGGATTTGAACGCCAACACGTCTTTAAGAATTAACCGCCGATGTGTGCCGGTTTTAGATGCGTTCACAGCGCCGCCAGAAATTAATTTCAGCAAATGGGTGCGGGACACAAAGAGAATATCCGCAGCTTGTTGCGTAGTCAGCAACTCATCAGAAACGAGCGTTGTGCGTACACCGGTCGCGCGCGCGGATTGAAACGAGCGTGTCGCAGCGATCAACTGCCATTCCGCAACAAATATAGGTCACCAATTGGAGCGTTCACCCACCCTTCCGGCAAATCGCTCATAGCCAACCCCGCGCAAAACCTACCGCCGTGGCAGGGCGCGGATTGCCCCTCACCCTAACCCTCCCGGCCGGCAGCATAGCTGCTCGGCGTTCGAACGCGCAGGCGGCAGTGCCGCCAAAGCGCGCCTTCTCACCCCCGCGCGAAGTCTTTGATTTAATTGATAGTTTCGGGCGTGGAGAGGGAATTTGTATGGTATTGCGAAGGGTTTCGCACTGGCGCAAACAGTTCCCTCTCCACGCCCGCAGGTTTGATAGGAACCGAACGCTTAGAGCGGGGAGAGCTAGGATGAGTGCGCCGGCACAAATCGGCAAAGCGTATGGGGTGCAAGTCCCCTACAACAAAAGGAGTAGCGAACCATGTTTGTCCCCGAGTCATGCGAGTTGAACCGTGAGGTGCAGCGCGAAGCGTTGACAGGGGTGCCGATAGGCCAGCCATTGAGCCGCGAAAATACCTATAACCTGGACGTCGACGCTTTTCATCCGGCGGAAGACAGCATGCAACGGCGCACTTTCGCGAGTGCCGGTGCAGTCCAGCGTGGTCCTAGACACTGGCATTGTGGTTGCGCGCTTTGTACGGGAGCCGGGAGATCTCCCGCCTGGCCGCGTTGACGCAAGTCAATCGGCCCGCATTGGGAAGGCGAGGAGCTTAAAGCCAATGATGCACGGACGGGA
>JANOQY010000455.1:0-2461 GCA_031414995.1 Betaproteobacteria bacterium | reverse complement strand
GCTTCATGTCCACGTCATCGTGCAACTCCACCATCACCTACATCGATGGCGACAAGGGCGAATTGCTATATCGAGGCTATCCGATCGAACAGCTCGCCACCAAATGCGACTTTATGGACACCTGCCACCTCTTGCTCTATGGTGACCTCCCTGACGCCACGCAGAAAAAAGACTTCGTCAGCCGCGTGACTAATCACACGATGGTGCATGAACAGATGCAGTTTTTCCTGCGCGGGTTCCGGCGCGACGCGCACCCGATGTCGGTCATGACTGGTCTGGTCGGCGCGCTGTCGGCGTTCTACCCCGATTCAATCAACCTGCACGACGCCAAGCAACGCGATATTTCCGCCATTCGCCTCATTGCCAAAATGCCCACGCTCGTGGCGATGGCGTACAAATACACCATCGGGCAGCCGATCAACTATCCGCGCAACGATCTCGATTACGCCTCGAATTTCATGCGCATGATGTTTGCCGTGCCGGCTGCGGACTACAAGGTCAACGAAGTGTTGGTACGCGCGATGGATCGCATCTTTATTTTGCATGCCGACCACGAGCAGAATGCGTCGACTTCCACCGTGCGTTTATGCGCTTCTTCTGGCACCAATCCATTCGCCGCGATTGCGGCGGGCGTGGCGTGTCTGTGGGGCCCCGCGCACGGTGGCGCAAATGAAGCCGCACTCGGTATGCTTGCCGACATTCAGCGCGACGGCGGAGTGGCCAAGATTGGCGAATTCATCACCAAGGTCAAAGACAAGAATTCCAATGTGCGCCTGATGGGGTTTGGTCATCGCGTTTATAAAAATCACGATCCACGTGCCACGCTCATGCGCGAAACCTGTCACGAAGTGTTGAACGAACTCGGCCTGCACGACGATCCAACATTCAAACTCGCGATGGCGCTGGAAAAAATCGCGCTCGAAGACGAATATTTTGTCAGCCGCAAGCTTTATCCGAACGTCGATTTTTATTCCGGCATCGTGCAGAAAGCCATTGGTATTCCGGTGCCGCTATTCACTGCCATTTTTGCGCTGGCACGCACAGTCGGCTGGATTGCACAGCTCAATGAAATGATCGCCGATCCGGAATACAAGATTGGTCGTCCGCGGCAGTTGTATGTGGGCTCGCAACGGCGGGATGTGAGGAAATAAAGAGGCAACGTTATTTGTTTGCATGGGGTAAATGATGGCTGACGAAAATTACACGCCGTTAATACCTTTGCTGGGGCACATCCTCTTTTCGGTAGGCTCGCGCAATATCCCAGCATTAAAAGATAAGTCGTTGATGTTGGCAGATTTGCTTCACCGCATTGAGTTCGCAAATAAAACAGGTTTGCTGCGAAATGGACATTTTTCAAAGGATGAAATTTCGACTTTATTTACCGCTCTTGAAGAGTGCGCGCGGTTCGAAGATGATGATTTTGAGACTATTGTTGGCTGGACGGCTACCGAGGTGAGAGAAGAGATTATTAGTCTTTCGATGTAGCACAAATGGAGTTATCCCATATTAGGCATGCCGTAGTTTCCCCATTAATTAGCATCGTAGATCGCCATTTCACGAGCCTTCCCAGCCAATATCGACCTGAAAGCCGCACCAGTACTAGAGTCTCAATATTAATGGTTTAATTTTCCAACCAAGCAACCCAACGCCGCAACACCAAAGTTTTGATTCGAGGTGACACCATGATGAGAGAATTCCAGTTGTCTTCGCTGTTCAACGGTGCCAATGCACCTTACATGGAAGAACTTTACGAGCAATATCTTGCCGACCCGACATCGGTGCCGGAAACGTGGCGAAAGCAATTTGACGGCTTGCCCAATGTGGCGGGCAATACCGCCAAGGATGTCGCACACACACCCGTGATTGAGGCCTTTGCCGCGCGCGCAAAACTGGGTGGTGGACGCATCGCTTACGTCAATGTTGCGGGTGCTGGAGGTGGCGAGGACAAGCGCTCGCTCAGAGTGCTGCAATTTATTCGTGCGCATCGCGTGCTGGGTTCGCGGCATTCATCGCTCGATCCATTAAAGCGTAGCGAACGCATGCCCGTGCCGGAATTGGAATTGAGTTATTACAATCTGACCAATGCCGATCTCGAAGCGGAATTTGGCATCGGCTCTTGGCAGGGGCGCATCAACGGCAGCAACGACAAAGCCAAACTGAAAGACATCGTCGCAGCGGTTAAAAAAACCTATTGCGGTTACGTCGGCGTCGAATACATGTACATCAGCTCCACCGAGCAAAAGCGTTGGGTGCAGGGCCAGTTTGAAGGTATCCAGTCGCAGCCTTCGCTCAATAAGGAAGAAAAACAATTTCTGCTGGAGCGCCTGACGGCGGCAGAAACACTGGAAAAATATTTGCACACCCGATACGTCGGCCAGAAACGGTTTTCGCTCGAAGGCGGTGAAAGCCTTATCCCGCTGCTCGACGACATCATTCAAAACGCTGGTGGCCAAGGTGTGAA
>JANOQY010000454.1:0-8718 GCA_031414995.1 Betaproteobacteria bacterium | reverse complement strand
GAAAATAGCCGATACCGATGAAGGTCCGCGCGCTGATTCAACGTTGGAGTCGCTGGCGAAATTACGCACTGTGTTTGCAGCGCGTGGCAGCGTAACAGCAGGCAATTCATCGCAGATGTCCGATGGTGCCGGCGCGGTGCTGCTGATGAGTGAAAAGGCGTTGAAGAAGTACAACGTGCAGCCGATTGCCCGCTTCGTTTCATTCGCGGTTGCGGGTGTACCCCCCGAAATCATGGGGATTGGCCCGATCAAGGCGATTCCAAAAGTCCTGAGCCAGGCAGGTATCAAGGCTGACGATCTTGACTGGATCGAACTCAACGAGGCGTTCGCTGCGCAAGCGCTTGCGGTGATCAAGGATCTCGGTCTAAACGGGGACAAAATCAATCCGCAAGGCGGTGCCATTGCGCTTGGTCATCCGTTAGGGGCGACCGGTGCAATTCGCGCCGCGACGCTGCTGCACGGGATGCGCCGCAACAAACAGAAGTGGGGAATGGTCAGCATGTGTATTGGTACGGGCATGGGTGCTGCGGGGCTATTCGAGGCGCTGTAAGCGCATGGCGTTGCATAAAAACAACGCCGCATCATTGCCCGTGTCGATGCTCAACTCAGGTCACAAATGTAGTTTCCGCTGGGCAATGATAGAGGCAGCGACGCCAACCAGTATTTACGACGCACGCCGCTTGGTTTTACGCTGCACTGCACAATCCGTAATTTGCCTGTCAATAAACAATTTCCTGTAAAGTATTTCCAAACACGGTGATCTGGGCTTAATGTCAGCAATAAGTAGCCTTGCCATCATCAAAAACAAGTTTCAATACCATTATCGAGGAGAGCACCAAATGAGTAATTTACGTAAGCGCGCCCGCGCATTTTCGCCAGCCCTGAAAGCGTCGGCTGTGGCCGTGGCGCTGGTACTCACCGGCACCGCAAACGCAGTTCAGTTTAACTACGACAATGGCTTTAGCGGCAGTTTCGATTCGACCTTCTCGTACGGTATCTCGGTGCGTACCCAGAACGCGAGCAAAACGCTGATCGGCATTGCCAATGGCGGTTTGGCACGCTCCACGAATGAAGACGATGGCAATCGCTCCTACTCAAAAGGCAGCCCTTTTTCGCAAACTCTCAAAGGCACGCACGAACTTTCCGGCAAATATGACGGATGGAGCCTGTTGGTGCGGGGTTCCTATTTCATAGATACCGAAGCCCGCGGTGCCAGCAATCTTGGCCCAATCGGTCGTGATCGTCTTGCGCAAGATGCCAAGATTCTCGACGCGTTTGTGGCGCGCACATTTGAATTCGGCGGGAAAAATGTAAACGTTCGTGCGGGCAAGCAGGTTATCTCATGGGGTGAATCGACATTCATCCCGAACGGCATCAACATCATCAATGCCGTTGACGTATCAAAGCTGCGTACGCCGGGATCTGAACTAAAAGAAGCGTTCATTCCTACCGACACCTTGTATGCGTCATTTGAGCTTTCCAAACAAGCCAGCCTTGAAACGTTCGCACTCTTCAATCACGACAAGTTCAAGCTTGACCCCAGAGGTTCATATTTCAGCAGCAACGATACTGCTTCCGATGACTCCACCGAGCTCATCTTCAGCTTCGGGCGACGCAAGGATTTGTTCGGCGGTCAGCGGCCCCGCAATATTATTCCGCCAACATCACCCGCCTTCGCAACGACGCAGGCATTGGGATACGGTCCATTTGATCCCGCCGCACAGGTTTGGGCACCACGCACTGCTGATCGCAATCCCAGCGATCACGGCCAGTACGGCGCGGCATTCCGGTATCTGGCGCCCGAATTGAACAACACTGAATTCGGTGCCTATTTCGTCAACTACCATAGCCGCACGCCTGTGCTGTCCGGGGTAAGAGGAACTCCAACATCCATCGTAACGGGCGGGCCATTGGCAGCCGCTGTCGGGCAGACCGGTACCGCGAGTTATTTCACCGAGTATCCTGAAGACATCAAAATGTATGGCTTCTCGTTTAACACGCAGGGTCCTGCCGGTATCGCGTTGCAAGGTGAAGTTTCCTATCGCCCCAATCAGCCATTGCAACTCGCCTCTGCCGAGGTGGTGCTTGCTGCGGTCGGTTTGCCGAACCTGATTACCGGATTTGCCACCATCCCAGGAACAGTCAGTGCTACCGCACCGTTTGGCGCGTCGGCAGCGTTTTTCGTACCAGCGGGTACTGAAATAACTGGCTGGCGTCGTGTCAAGCAGACACAGTTCCAGATGACGGGAACCAAATCTTTCCCGAACGTCCTTCGTGCTTCTCAGGGCGTGATCGTTGGCGAGGTCGGTTATACCAAATACAACGGCCTGAACAGCAACGGGTTGAAGTTCAGCGGCCCGGCCACCGGTCTGCCGGCAACGGTGCAGGGTGCCGTGGCGGGGCAAGCAGGATCAGTGCAGACAGACGGCTTCGTAACGGAAAATTCTTGGGGCTATCGACTGGTTGGTCGGCTTGAATATCCAAACGCGTTGTTTGGCGGTAACTTGGCACCGCGCGCGGCTTTTAGCCACGATGTACGCGGCGTGTCGCAGACGTTCAACCAAGGCGTGAAGTCAATTTCACTCGGTTCCAATCTGGAATTTCAACGCCGTCTGAGCTTTGACTTCTCCTACAACATGTTCTTCGGCGGCCGCGTGTTCTGCGGCACAGACCAGATCACCAACGCGGGACAGACTTCGCTTGCTCCGCAGATCAATGGTGTGGCGGCGCTGGGCATTGCACCGCAGGGAGCTAATTTCTGCTCCAACGCAAACCCAATCAGGGACCGCGATTTCTACTCGTTTGTAATCGCTTACTCGTTCTAATCTCAGTTCGGCAATGTCCGTCGACAGCAATGTAACTGCGTCGGCGGACTAACCATCTTCAACGTTAGACCAGTGCAACAGACTTTGGCTGACGTTGGAAAATACGATTTTTGTAAAGAATTACGATAACCATCTGGAGGAAACATGAACCTGAAACGATTGACGATGTTGGCATCGGTCACGTTGGGGACGCTGACTATTTCGGTCGGCGCATCTGCCCAGCTTGCCGCCGCCGATCTGGCAAAACTTGGCACAACACTGACCCCAATGGGTGCGGAAAAAGCTGGTAATGCAGCCGGCACCATTCCTGCTTGGGACGGCGGCATCACCAAAGTACCCGCTGGTGTAACGTTCAAAACTGGCGGCACCTATCCCGACCCGTTCCCGGCCGACAAACCGCTGTTTACGATCACAGCGGCCACGGCAGACAAATACAAAGACAATCTCTCGCCCGGCCAAATGGCGATGTTGAAGCAATATCCAACGTACAAGTTGAATGTTTTCACGACACGCCGCACCGCGGCATTTCCGGAAGGGCATTACAAGGAAACCAAGGAATGTGCGGGCAAGGCCAAGCTTGCGGCTGGCGGTAACGGCGTCGTAGGCTGTACCGGCGGCACACCGTTCCCGATTCCAAAAAATGGCAATGAAGCCATCTGGAATATGATCCTTCATTACAAGGGCGACACCTTTGCGCAGCACTGGGCGCAGGCCGCTGTCACGGCGAGTGGCGATTTTGCACTGGTAAAATTCGAGTATGAATACGATCTTCAGTATGGCAACCTCTCAAAGACGCCGGCTCAACGTGAGCCAAACAAGGTGCTCAATTATTTGCAAGTGACGACCGCGCCGGCGCGTCTCGCAGGGCAGATTTTGCTGGTACATGAAACTGTTGACCAGGCTAAAGAGCCGCGCTCCGCATGGACGTACAACCCAGGGCAGCGTCGCGTACGTCTCGCACCTAACGTAGCTTATGACAATCCTGGTACGGCTGCTGATGGCCTGCGTACCAACGATGACTTCGGGATGTTCAACGGTGCAACTGACCGCTATGAATGGAAGCTCGTCGGCAAAAAAGAAATGTACATTCCGTACAACTCCCACCGCATGTCGGATCCGAAACTCAAATACAACGATCAATTGCGTCCGGGCCACATGAATCAGGATCTGGCGCGATACGAGTTGCATCGCGTTTGGGTCGTCGATGCAACGCTGAAACCGGGCACTTCACACATTTATGCACGGCGTACGTTTTACATTGATGAGGACACGTGGAACGTCGTCCTGATCGACAAGTACGATGGTCGTGGGCAGTTGTGGCGTTTTTCCGAGCAGCACAGCGAAAGTTGGTATGACGTCCCGATGTGGTTCCCCACGATCGAGGTGCATCATGACCTCCAGTCGCGTCGTTACATCGCGATGGGTCTGCGTTCGGAAGAGAAAGTCATCTACGAACCGATCAAGCGCACGCCTGCTGACTACACGCCTCAGAACTTGCGCAATCTTGGTACGCGCTGAACGGTGTGATGGGTTAGCGCATTAGGTGCTGTAAAAATTCGGGGACAATTGCTTTGTCCCCGAATCGTTTTTTGACGTGCACATTGCCCATTGAGGCCAACGCAAGTCGCGCATCAACGAGTCAACCGCCCGATTCCATTCCGCATCAACGTTGCTCACCGTTCGTCGAGGCCGTATTCACATGACAATATCCTTCGCAAATCGTGCATTTGGCATCCTTGTCTCAAGCTTGGTGTTGGGTTGGGCTGGGGCTGGCGGAGTCGCTTTTGAGGCGCACGCGCAAATTAATCCGGCGGTGATGCCGACTTCCGGGCCGCTGTCCAAACAGACGATGTCGCGTCTGCTGCTGACCGATGCCTCGCGTATCGGCAACCGTGTGGTCGCCGTCGGAGACCGTGGCTATATTGTTTATTCCGATAGCAATGGTGAGTCGTGGCAGCGTGCGAACACGCCGCCAAATACGCCGCTACTGACGGCAGTGTTTTTTCTTGATGGTAAAACCGGCTGGGCGGTCGGGCACGACAGCATGATTCTGACATCAACCGATCAGGGGCAAAACTGGACCAAGTCTTTCTCCGCTGCTGATGAACAGAAGCCTTTGATGGACATCATGTTCGTCGATGCGAACAATGGCTTCGCCGTGGGCGCTTACGGCGCTTTCTACGCCACCACCGATGGCGGCAAGACATGGGTTGCCCGCAAATTGTTCGAAGGCACCAAAGCCGTTGCACCGATTGCCGCGCCAAAGAAAGGCAAGTACGAGAGCGTCGGCAGCCAGAAGGTCAACGACAAGGCCAATGACAAGGATGCAGACATTGACGATAAAGCCGCTGGCAAAGGTGGCGATGACGATAAACATATCAACGCCATCATCAAGCTTGCAGAAGGCAATTCCGCCAACACTGGCGCGAACAAACTTTTTGCTGCAGGTGAAGCCGGCCTGCTCGCCAGATCAGATGATGGCGGCAAGACGTGGGTGAAAATTGCGTCGCCGTACAAGGGCTCTTTTTTCGGTGCCATTCAGGCGCAGGACGGCGCAGTGCTGATCTACGGTTTACGCGGTCGAATTTATCGCAGCACTGACGCACAACTGACGAACTGGAAGCTGATCGAGAACAAGACAGTCGCGTCGCTCATGGGCGCCACCCGCCTACCCGATGGGACAGTAGTGCTCGCGGGTCTTTCGGGAACGGTGCTGGTATCGCGCGATAACGGCGAATCTTTTTCGCTGCTGCCATCCGGCTCGACCAAGGCGCTTTCCTCACCCCTGCTGGGCGCAGCGAATGCCGTGCTGCTCATTGGTGAAGCTGGCGTACGCGATGTGCTCCTCACGGCCAGCGCGGCACCAGTTGTCGCTCCCGTCCCTGCCTCACCGAAAAAATAGTCGGCCACAGTTTTTCTCACGCCAACCGTAGCCTCAAGTCAAGAGCGCACCATGAACGTACAAAAATTGATCGAAAAACTTTCTGCAATCGTTTTCAACAACCGCAAGATGTGGCTGATTATTTTCGCCATTCTCACGGTCGGCTTTGCAATTTCAGCGAGCCAGTTGAAGGTTGATGCCGGCTTCAACAAGATGGTGCCCCTGAAACACCCGTACATGAAGGTCTACAAGGAATATGAAGCCGTATTCGGTGGTGCCAATCGCGTTGCGATCGCACTGGTGCAAAAGCAGGGTGATATCTACAACCAGGAGTTCATGACCAAGCTCAAAGCCCTGACCAACGATGTTCTGGTGCTTGAAGGCGTCGACAAGCCTAGCGTGCGTTCCCTTTTCACACCGAACACCCGTTTCATCGAAGTTGTTGAAGAGGGGTTCGCGGGTGGCAACGTCATTCCCGCCACTTTTCAGGGTACGCCGGAAGACCTGATCGTCGTGCGCGGTAACGTGCAGAAATCCAATGAAATCGGGCGCACCGTTGCGACCGACTTTAGTGGCGCATTGGTGATTGCGGGATTGTTTGAATCGATCCCCAAAGACGGCGGCAAGGTCGAGAAGCTCAACTACTTTGAACTCTCGAACAAACTCGACGAATTACGCGCCAAATACGAAGGACCTAACCACAGCGTTCACATCATCGGCTTTGCCAAAGCGGTTGGTGATATTTCTGCTGGTGCCCGCGGTGTCATCATGTTTTTCCTGATTGCATTCGTTATCACTGCGGTATTGATGTTGTGGTTTGTGAAGGATTTGAAATTGACATTGGTGGCACTGGTGGTTGCGATGATGCCGGTGCTCTGGCTGCTGGGCACATTGCCTATCATTGGCTTCGGCATCGATCCGCTATCGATTCTGGTGCCGTTCCTGATATTTTCCATCGGCGTTTCCCACGCCGTACAAATGACAAAATCGTGGGAGCATGAAGTCAGTAGCGGAGCCGACAGCCTGACGGCGGCCAAGCATTCGTTCGCCACCATTTTTATCCCGGGCACATTGGCGCTGGTCACCAACGTACTTGGATTTGCAGTCATCATGCTGATCCCGATCGACATCGTGCGCGAGCTCGGTATCACTGCCTCGCTTGGCGTGGCATGGATGATTATCACCAACAAAATGTTGCTGCCGATCATGTTGTCGTATTTGAGTCTGTCGAAAAGTGCGCTCGGCAAAGAGGCGCAACAGGAACATCGCGTTGAGCAAATATGGCACGCGGCAGCACGATGTGTGGAGAAAAAGCGCGCTGGCGTCATCGTCGCAATTTCAGTTGTTGTGCTGGCGCTGGGATTGTGGAAAGCCCACGACCTGAAAGTCGGCGACTACGGTTCTGGCGTGCCGGAGTTACGCGCAGAATCGCGTTACAACAAAGACAACGATGTCATCGTGTCGAAGTTCGCGGTTGGTGTAAATACGCTCGGGGTGGTGGCACAGACCAAAGGCGTGCAGGGCGCGTGCACCAACTACGATATCATGTCGACAATCGAAAAATTCGATTGGTACATGCAAAACGTCGAGGGGACGCAGTCGGTTACGTCGCTGCCGGGGCTGGCCCGTAATATCAATGCCGGATTCAACGAAGGCAATTTGAAGTGGCGTCAGTTGCCACGCGAAACCACGATGATGGCGCAGAGCGTGACGCCGATCGATACTGCCACGGGCCTCCTTAATCCTGATTGTTCGGCCATGCAGATACTTATCAACACAACTGACCAGCAAGGCGACACGTTAAAACGCCTCGTCAGTGAGGCAAAAAATGTTGCCAAAGAAAGCAATAGCGACAAGCTTGAATTCAAGCTCGCCACTGGCAACATGGGTGTTGCGGCGGCGACCAACGAAGCGGTCGACAGTGCGCGCTACGAAATGCACGCCGCGATTTTTGGTGCGCTGCTGCTGATGTGTTGGGCCACGTTTCGTAGTTTGCGCGCAACGCTTTGCATCCTTATTCCACTGGCTATCGTGTCGATCCTGTGTGAGGCGCTCATGCCGCTGCTCGGCATCGGCCTCAAGGTATCGACCCTGCCGGTGATCGCGCTTGGCGTTGGCGTTGGCGTGGATTACGGCATTTATCTGTTTGATCGCCTCGAAGTGCACCTTGAAGAAGGCATGGATCTGGGCGCAGCGTTTTTTGAAGCACTCAAGGAACGCGGTGCTGCCATGGTTTTCACTGCGGTCACCATGACGCTAGGTGTCGGTACGTGGGCCATGTCGGCGCTGAAATTTCAGGCCGATATGGGTGTGCTGCTCGCGTTTATGTTCTTCCTCAATATGCTGGGCGCAATCTTCCTGTTGCCCGCACTGGCAACATTCCTGCTGAAGCCGCATAAGAAAGCCTGAGCGAACACAGACGAATCAAAGCGCCCGTCACCGGGCGCTTTTTCGTTAATATCCATCCAACGCTAAACAGGAAACATGTAGTGAATACAAACGCCCGTCCTATCGTCATCGCCGGTGCGATACTCGCATTTCTTGGCGTGGCGCTCGGTGCGTTTGGCGCGCACGCGTTGCGGTCGCGTGTAGACGCCAATCTGCTGGCTGTGTACCAGACCGGTGTTCAATATCATCTGGTGCACGCGCTTGGCGTCATTCTCATTGGTGTGCTGGTGCAAGTGGCGCCGGATTCGAAATGGTTGCGCATCGCAGGTTGGACGATGGTGGTCGGCGTGATTATATTCAGCGGTAGCCTTTATACGCTGAGCCTGACTGGTATTCGCGGGTTCGGTGCCACCGCGCCGCTGGGCGGTTTGGGCGCTGCTTGCAGCATGGTTGATGCTTGCTGTGGGCGCAGCCAAGTCAAAGTCACTAGTGTCCCAACGTTTGGAACAGGGTACCTTGGACGGATTGGTTTGATGGCGAATCTGGCTCGAAGCACGGTCTGAGCAGATTGGGTATTGGAATGGTTTCGAACAGATTGAGGCTCAGTACGCGCAAGATTTCATG
>JANOQY010000453.1:0-10725 GCA_031414995.1 Betaproteobacteria bacterium | reverse complement strand
CGACTCGACCATAGGGGAGTTTGCGAACGAAAGCGGCAAGATCGAGGAAGCATTTGAATTGGAGGCCAACCTCCGCGAGCATGCTGTAGGGACCAGGGCCGATGGCGAAGTCAAGTGGATGGGTCATGTGCGGCCGAACGATCAAGTTGACCGGCGCACGGCGCTTTTCGCGCGTCCGGTTGAACGCCGTGTTAGACCGCTCTGTGCAGATAAGGACGGATGAAACTCCTCACGAACGACTTGGCGCACCGCATCAAGAAGCGATTGTTGGTGGGTATAGGCAACCAACGCGTCATTGATCAGGGTTTGATAGTTGCCTCCTCCTGCGTTTTCGACAACGGCGCGGAAATAGTCCAGTACTGTGTTATTGAGGCGAATGGAAATCTTGGTCTTGCCGGGTTCGAGTGGCACTACTGCACCACGCTTGGCGCGTGCGAAGTCAACTTCACGGTAGGGTTCAGCGGCGGTTTTTTTCATAGCGCGACCTCTGTGGTTTGTTGGCCTTCCAGGCTGAAATTAGCCGGATTACATCTGGTTCGCGATAGGTGTAGACCACAACCAGCAGGTTGCCGACGCCGCTCATGCCCAAGGTGACAAGGCGTTGTTCATCAAGCGCATCAGAGTCCTCGCGCGTGAGCGCGAAGTCGTCTTCAAGGACAGTCACAGCTTCAACGAAACTGACGCCGTGATCCTCGACGTTTGCCTTCGCTTTGGCTGGATCCCATTTATATCGCACCAGTCAAATGTATAGACAATCGTCTGCCGTGTCAAATCGCACCAACCGAGAGGTCTAACTAGTTTTCGACACTAAAACGCTGTCTACCATTCCAGTTGGGTGTCTAACGTCCCGGAATCAGCGGCCTTGAAACCCTTGACAGATGCGGCTCCCGATCAATATACTGTATACATGTATAGTACTAACAAAAGCGCCAAAAAACACATGCCGCCTTTGCAGGCTGTACGCATTCTGGATCAACTGCGTGAGCGCATTCGGTACTTGCATTACAGTCTAAGGACGGAAGAAGCGTATGTCTACTGGGCGCGCGCTTTCATTCGCTTCCATGGTTTGCGTCATCCGAAGGAGATGGGAAAAGTCGAAATCGAGGCGTTCCTGATGGCGCTGGTGAACGAGCGCAATGTCTCGTCGTCCACGCACCGGCAGGCATTGTCGTCGCTGCTGTTCTTGTATGGCAAAGTGTTGGGTGTTGACCTTCCCTGGCTGGAGGAGATCGGCAGACCACGCGAGGTGAAGCGGCTGCCTGTTACTTTGTCGCCGGATGAAGTTGTGCGAATTTTTCATCAAATGGATGGGGAATTTTTGCTGATCGCTCAGCTTCTCTACGGCACCGGTCTGCGCATTCTGGAGGCGATGCGGCTGCGCGTGAAAGATGTCGATTTCACGCGCAATACAATCATCGTCCGGGAGGCGAAAGGGAACAAGGATCGCGCAGTCATGCTGCCCACGAAAATAGTTGTGCCGTTGCAGGCGCAATTGGTGCGCGCCAATACACTGTGGGCAAGGGATCGCGCAGCGGCGAGGCCTGGCGTATACATGCCCGATGCACTTGATCGTAAATATCCGCGCGCGGGGCTTTCGTGGGCGTGGCATTGGGTGTTTCCGCAATCCAGTCTTGCGACCGATCCGCGAACCGGCATTGAGCGCAGACATCATGTGTATGAAACGACGTTTCAGCGTGCGTTCAAGCGCGCTGTCGTGGCCGCGCAAATTCACAAGCCCGCAACACCACATACTCTCAGGCATTCCTTCGCCACGCAGGTGCTGCAGTCCGGCTACGACATTCGCACCGTGCAGGAATTGTTGGGGCACGCCGATGTGAAGACGACCATGATTTATACCCATGTGTTGAAGGTTGGCGGCGGCGGTGTGATCAGTCCGCTCGATAGAGTGTAGAACAGTGATAATGTGACCTTGCCAATTATGATGAAATACCAGCATAGAATATTAGAACACTAGCACTGGGGCGGGTCGCAGGCATAAAGTGCCTGAAACGGCGCACTAGTGCTTGTGTTTGCCATTCTGATTTTCCGTTGATGTGGCAAATCAAAAGAGTAGATGGCCACACCGATGTCATTCATTGCACTCAATCAGTGATGCCTTGGTGTTGACGGAAAAGCGAGGGTATTTTGCCGATGAAACTTCTTCCGGAGCCGAACTTGACCTCTCCCTATCCGCACCTGTTAGCCCCTCTTGATCTCGGCTTCACCACCCTAAAGAACCGCGTCCTCATGGGCTCCATGCACACCGGTCTCGAGGACAAGGCCAAGGATTTCCCCAAGCTCGCGGCCTATTTTGCTGAGCGCGCTCGCGGCGGTGTGGGCCTGATCGTGACCGGGGGATTTGCGCCAAACGTTGAAGGCTGGCTTTCTCCATTCGGCTCGCGCCTGGCATCCTCCGGGGCGGCGCGCAGCCACAAAGTGATAACGGATGCGGTGCACGCCGATGGTGGCAAGATCGCATTGCAGATTCTGCACGCGGGCCGCTACGGCTACAGTCCGTTTTCCGTCGCGCCGTCGCGCATCAAATCGCCGATCACGCCGTTCACACCGCGCGCCCTGTCGGCAAGTGGCATCGAGCGGCAGATCAAGTGCTTCGTGCGTGCCGGCAAGCTGGCGCGTGAAGGCGGTTACGACGGTGTCGAAGTGATGGGTTCGGAAGGCTATTTCATCAACGAGTTTCTCGTCTCACATACCAACCAGCGCACCGACGGTTGGGGCGGCAGCTATGAGAATCGCATGCGCCTGCCGGTCGAAATTGTCACACGCATGCGCGAAGCCGTCGGCAAGGATTTCATCATCATCTATCGGCTGTCGATGCTCGATCTCATCCCCGACGGGCAATCATGGGATGAAGTCGTGATGCTCGCCAAGGCCATCGAAAAAGCCGGTGCCACCATTATCAATACCGGTATCGGATGGCATGAAGCGCGTGTGCCGACCATTGCCACCTCGGTCCCGCGCGGTGCATTCGCATGGGTGACAAAGAAACTCAAAGGCGAAGTGGGGATTCCACTCGTCACGACCAATCGCATCAACGCGCCCGATGTCGCCGAGAAAATCATCGCTGATGGTTGTGCAGACATGGTGTCAATGGCGCGGCCATTGTTGGCTGATCCCGAATTCGTGCTCAAGGCGGCTGCCGGACGTGCGGACGAGATCAACACCTGCATCGGCTGCAATCAAGCCTGCCTGGATCACGTGTTCAAACAAAAGCGTGCTTCGTGTCTGGTCAATCCGCGCGCCTGTTATGAAACCGAGTTGGTCTATCTACCTACAACAAACAAGAAACGCATCGCCGTCGTCGGTGCCGGCCCGGCAGGCCTCGCCTGCGCGACTGTGTTGGCGGAACGCGGCCACAGCGTGGATTTATTCGATGGCGCAGCCGAGATCGGCGGACAGTTCAATATGGCCAAGCAGATCCCCGGCAAGGAAGAGTTCTATGAAACGTTGCGTTACTTCAAACGCCGCATCGAGATTACCGGCGTCACACTTCATCTGAACAATCGGGCGAGTGCTGAAACGCTGGCCGCAGGCAAATACGACGACGTCGTGCTCGCCACCGGCGTCATGCCGCGCAACCCGAAAATCCCGGGTCAGGATTCGGCGCATGTACTTTCCTATATTGACGTGTTGCTACACAAAAAGCCGGTCGGCAAGCGCGTCGCCGTCGTCGGTGCGGGCGGCATCGGATTTGATGTTTCCGAATATCTGGTGGATGCGGGCCATTCCGCCGCGCTGGACACGGCGTTGTGGATGAAGGAATGGGGCGTGGGTGACCCGTCAGTGGCGCGCGGTGGTGTGGTGAAATCGGAAGTGAGCGCGCCTGCACATCAGGTCACGTTGCTGCAACGCAAACCCACCACGGTGGGCAAAGGCTTGGGCAAAACGACCGGATGGATTCACCGTGCGGCACTAAAAAAGAAACGCGTGGAAATGATTGCCGGTGCCAATTACGAAGGCATCGACGACAAGGGGCTGCACATTACCTACGGCGAAAAACGCGAACACCCGGCACTGATCGAAGCCGACACCATCGTGCTCTGCACCGGTCAGGAACCGTTGCGTGAGTTACTGGCACCGCTGGAGGCGGCGGGTGTAAAGGTACATCTGGTGGGCGGTGCGTTCGAAGCGGGTGAGCTCGATGCCAAGCGCGCGATTGATCAGGCGAGTCGGTTGGCGGCGATGCTATGAATATGACGCAAATGCGATTCCCTTTCTTACTATTTGCGCTTCTGTGGGTCGCATGCCACTCGACGCCTGCCTTGCCTGTGCCTGGTGAATTTGATCGAACCTTCGGTCAAAATGGCATCGCCAATTTCCCGACTGATGCTGGTTCGGTGGCTTATTTTGTGACGACAGATCCCGCCGGTCGCGTGATGGCGACGGGCAAGGATCGCGGCAATGAGTTTCTGTCGCGGTTACAGCCCAACGGTATTCTGGACACCAGTTTTAATAGCGTGGGCTTTGTTCGCGGCACGGTCGGAACAATAGATCGATTCGGCGACACCTTACTTGGACATACCGGGCAGTGGATCTCGAAGTTGGCGGGCGGGCAAATGCTTGCCACCCGCGTAGACATTACCTCTTGCAGGCCGGAGATCTGCCGCTTCCGAAGTCAGACTATCCGCGCACGACGCTTCAATGTAGATGGCAGCCTTGTAAGCGCAGCTAACGGCGATGTCGAGGTGACGGCAGGATTTCGTCCCACGCAGGTGGTCGAGCAATCTGATGGGGGTTCACTTTATGTCACCACGGTCACGACACTAGTCTCTTCTCAAACATTGCTTGCACGAACAGGTGCGAATGGGTTTGTGGATGCAACATTCAACGCAAATACACAGACTGGCAACACCTGCCCGACTCTGGCCAAGGGAACGTTTTTCGGTAGCGAAGGCAGGGCGCTGGCGTTACCAGACGGCAAGACGCTGCTGGCGCAATATGTTGGCCTGTTTGATACGCCGAACGGGACTAGAGTATGCGTTTCGCGCCTCAATGCCGACGGCACGCCGGACAAGACCTACGCCGTCGGAGGCGATTTGATTCTCGACTCTCCGCCGTTCTCCACCGCCGTCCATCGTCCGGTCGAAATATTTGCCACTGCCAGCGGTGGCGCAGCGCTGTTGTTGCAACAGACCCGTCAACAGCCGAATTCCACCCAATATGTAATTGTTTGGCTGACTGCGCAGGGTGCAGTCGATACAACTCGAGTCGATCAGGGGATTACCGGCCCAACGGAGCTTCACGTGGCTGAAGTTACGGCAGCTGCCATGCAACGGGATGGCCATATGGTCATCGCTGGTTATCCGGCGATCCGGTCCAGCGATCCCAATGTCGCTCAGCAAATCGATTACTCCCAACCCCGTGTCGGCCGCATGACATTGCAGGGCGCAAGCGATCTGACTTTCGGTGCGGGGGGGCAGGGCTACATTGCGCTGATTTCTTTTGGCAAGCGGCTCATTCCCAATCAACTGCATATCGCCGAGGACGGTAGCATCTTTATTGCAGGTGCGACTACCGACTTGGGAACAACGACAGGTACTGAATTCGCACAATTTGCAGTTGCCAAATTGCAGGGCGGTACAGTCGCCACGCAACCTGCAGTCACGCAAAGTAGTGGTGGCGGAGGTGGCGGCTGCGGTATGACCACCGATTCGCGCGCTGACCCTGTGCTACCGGGGTTGGCGATGCTTGCCTTGCTTGGACTCTGGGCTCGTCGACGTAACACAGCGAACAAAACCTAAACACAAGCACTGGTGAGATTTCCAGGACATTTCCGGCCTGCAAGCCCCACCAGTGCTAGAGTTTACCGGTTGTAAGCACAATGGCAGACGTTCTTCTTGATGCCCGTCATATGGCCACACCCCAAGGAGGACTATCCTCTGTAGAGTACAATAATTTCAAATTTCGTCGGGCGTGTGACCGCGCGGCGAATGATGCGACGAAGGCGTAGCTAAACGACATCGCGCGAAATCGGCAGGACATTTACGTCCTGGCGCTTTTGGAGATCTAACCGATGAATGATCGCGTCACGATTGCTATCCCACTCGCCGAGGTTCGCGGCCGCAGGAAAGGGCGCGCAACGCTCAAGGGCCGCCAAATAGATCCGCAGGCAAGGGCTGAGGTTGCCGCACTTTTATCCGACAATGAGATCCGCCGTGATCTGCTCATTGAATACCTGCATCTGATTCAGGACAGGTTCGGCCACCTCTCAGCCGCACACATGGCCGCACTCGCCGAAGCGATGAAGATCGCACAGGCTGAAGTGTACGAGGTCGCCACGTTTTATCACCATTTCGACGTGGTGAAGGAAGGCGAAGAAGTGCCCGCCGCGTTAACGGTGCGTGTTTGCGAAACATTGTCCTGCGCGATGGCGGGGGCGGACGTGTTGCTGAAGAAATTGCCGACGATATTGGGTAAAGAAATTCGCGTGATTGCAGCGCCCTGCATTGGACGCTGCTCGGAAGCACCCGCAGCGTGCGTTGGGCACAACGCGTTCGGCAATGCCACTGTTGAGCGTGTCGCCAATGCCGTTAGGAACGAGCAAACACGGGGCGTTCCGGGCATTGATGTCAAATTTGTAGACTATGCGCAGTATCAGGCTGACGGCGGCTATGAAACTTACCTCGACGTTCTCAATGAGAAGCGCGCTACCGAGGCGGTGCTGACTGAAATGGAGCACTCTGGTTTGCGCGGACTTGGCGGCGCGGGATTCCCGACCGGGCGCAAATGGCGCATTGTGAAAGCCGAAGCGGCACCGCGATTGATGGCAATAAATATCGACGAAGGTGAGCCGGGGACATTCAAGGATCGCTATTATCTTGAGCGCGATCCGCATCGTTTTCTTGAGGGCATGTTGATCGCGGCCAAGATCGTTGGTACCGACGCGATTTACGTTTACCTGCGTGACGAATATCACGCGTGCCGCAATTTGTTGCAGGCCGAGCTCGCGAAGTTAATCGCCAATCCTCCGGGCGGTGTGAAATTACCGCTCATCGAGCTGCGTCGCGGTGCAGGTGCCTATATTTGTGGCGAAGAGTCGGCAATGATCGAATCAGTCGAAGGCAAGCGCGGCATGCCGCGGTTGCGTCCACCGTATGTCGCACAGGTTGGATTGTTCGGTCGCCCGACGCTTGAACATAACTTTGAAACGCTTTATTGGGTGCGCGATATTCTTGAAAAAGGCGCAGCCTGGTTTGCCGATCAGGGTCGGAATGGTCGTAAAGGATTGCGCTCCTTTTCTGTCTCAGGCCGGGTGAAAAATCCGGGTGTAAAGCTGGCACCGGCCGGCATCACCGTGAAACAGCTGATAGACGAATTCTGCGGTGGCATGCCCGATGGCCACAGTTTTTATGCTTATCTGCCGGGCGGCGCGTCGGGGGGGATTTTGCCTGCGAGCATGGGCGACATCCCGCTCGATTTTGATACGTTGCAGCCGCATGGCTGCTTTATTGGTTCGGCGGCGGTGGTGATTTTATCGAACCAGGACAAGGCGCGCGATGCCGCATTAAACCTGATGAAATTTTTTGAACATGAGAGCTGCGGGCAGTGCACGCCGTGTCGCGTCGGTACAGAAAAAGCGGTGCAACTGCTGGAAGAATCGAAATGGCGAACGGGATTGCTTGAGGAGTTGTCACAGGTGATGGTAGATGCGTCGATCTGCGGTTTGGGGCAGGCGGCGCCGAATCCGATTCGCTGTGTCATCAAACATTTTTCGCATGAAATCTGAGGCGAAACCATGAATGCAATGAATGAACCTATCATCCGCAGTGAGGAAATCGAGTTCACACTCGATGGCAAAAAAATCACCGCTCTAGCTGATCAAACGCTGATTGAAATCGCCAAGCAAAACGGCATCGACATTCCGCATCTTTGCTACAAGCAAGGCTATCGGCCTGACGGTAACTGCCGTGCGTGTGTGGTCGAAATCAAGGGCGAACGTGTACTCGCACCGTCGTGCTGCCGTCATCCTGCCAATGGCATGGAGGTGACCACCAACTCGCCACGTGCGGAAGCATCGCAAAAGATGGTGCTGGAACTTTTAACAGCAGACGCGCCCCCCAAAGATTACAAACCGGGTGCCAACGAATTGACGATGTGGGCTGAAAAACTCGGTGTCACCACATCACGTTTCAAGCCGCGTTTACAGCCGAACGCCGATTTCTCACATCCCGCGATGACGGTCAATCTCGATGCCTGCATCCAGTGCACGCGCTGTGTGCGGGCCTGTCGTGAAGAGCAGGTGAACGACGTAATCGGTTACGCATTCCGGGGGGCGCAGTCAAAAATCGTATTTGATTTCGACGACCCGATGGGAGCAAGCACGTGCGTGGCTTGCGGCGAATGTGTGCAAGCCTGCCCGACCGGTGCGCTCTCCCCCGCGAAAGAGGCGTATCAAATAGTCGCGGACAAGACAGTGGATAGCGTTTGCCCATACTGCGGCGTTGGTTGTCAGCTTACCTATCACGTCAAAGACAACACCATCATCCGCGTCGAAGGGCGCGATGGTCCGTCGAACCACAATCGCCTTTGTGTAAAGGGGCGTTATGGTTTTGATTACGCGCATCATCAGCAGCGTTTAACCAAGCCACTTATTCGCAAAACAGGTGTTGCCAAAACAGCAGACTTCAAACTCGATCCTGAAAACTGGCGCGATGTATTCCGCGAAGCGACTTGGGAAGAGGCGCTCGATCTTGCCGGACACACGCTCGCAAAAATCCGCGACACGCACGGCAAAAATGCGTTGGCAGGATTCGGTAGCGCCAAGGGCAGCAATGAAGAAGCCTATCTGTTCCAGAAACTGGTGCGCACAGGTTTTGGCACCAATAACGTCGATCACTGCACGCGCTTGTGTCACGCTTCATCCGTCGCCGCATTGCTGGAGGGCGTCGGTTCGGGCGCAGTATCGAATCAGGTATCGGACGTTGCCAAAGCTGAAGTTATTTTCCTCATCGGTGCCAATCCAACGTCGAACCATCCAGTCGCCGCAACGTGGATCAAGAACGCCGTCAAGAACGGCGCAAAGCTGATCGTCGCCGATCCGCGTGGTACCGAGCTCGGTCGCCATGCGTGGCGCAAACTCCAGTTCAAAGCTGACACTGATGTCGCGATGCTGAACGCGATGATTCACACCATCATCGATGAAGGTTTGGTGAATGAGGACTTCATTCGCGACCGCACTGCAAACTTCGAAGCGCTGAAAGAAAACGCGAAAAATTACAGCCCGGAAAAAATGGCACCGTTGTGCGGCATTCCAGCGGAAACACTACGCGAAGTTGCGCGCGCGTTTGCCACATCGAAGGGATCAATGATCCTCTGGGGCATGGGAATTTCGCAGCACGTACACGGTACCGACAATGCGCGTTGCCTCATCGCATTGGCGCTGATGACTGGTCAGATCGGTCGTCCCGGCACGGGCTTGCATCCGTTGCGCGGGCAGAACAATGTGCAGGGTGCGTCGGATGCTGGCCTGATTCCGATGATGTTTCCCGATTACAAACGCGTCGATAATCCCGAGGCATTTGCCCGCTTTGAAAAGCTCTGGAATGTGAAACTCGACCCCATCCCCGGATTGACGGTTGTCGAAATCATGGACGCGGCCTACGATGGAAAAATCAAAGGCATGTACGTGATGGGCGAAAATCCGGCAATGTCGGACCCTGACGCCAATCACGCACGCGGTGGATTGGCGAAACTGGAAATGCTGGTTGTGCAGGATATTTTTCTGACCGAAACCGCGTATTTGGCTGACGTAATTTTGCCTGCGTCGGCATGGCCTGAAAAAATGGGCACCGTCACCAATACTGATCGCATGGTGCAGCTCGGTCGTCGCGCGCTAGACCTGCCCGGTGATGCCATGCAGGATTTGTGGATCATTCAGCAATTGGCAAAACGTTTGGGGGTGGATTGGAATTATCAGGGAGCCGAAAGCGGCGTCGAGGCCGTCTACAATGAAATGCGTACGGCGATGAATTCAATGGCCGGCATTTCTTGGGAACGGCTGGAACGCGAATCTTGTGTCACCTACCCTTGTGCGGGTGACGACGATCCCGGTCAGCCGGTTGTGTTTACCACCGATTTTCCAACAGCCACCGGCCGCGCGAAATTTGTCCCGGCCGATATCATTCCCGCCAACGAACGACCCGACGCCGATTATCCTTTCGTGCTCATTACTGGCCGTCAACTCGAACACTGGCATACCGGTTCCATGACGCGTAGAGCCTCGGTGCTGGATGCGATCGAACCCGAGGCCGTAGTGTCGATACACCCGCTGGATTTAGCGCAGATCGGCGCGCTCGCTGGCGATGTGATCACGGTGCAATCGCGGCGCGGCGCGATCTCGCTTAAAGCCCGTGCCGATGAGGGCACGCCAACTGGCGCAGTATTTATCCCTTTCGCGTTTTACGAAGCGGCTGCCAATTTACTGACCAATCCCGCGCTCGACCCCGTCGGAAAAATCGCCGAGGTGAAATACTGCGCGGTAAAGATCAGCAGAGGCGGACATGTGACGGCGCTGTCGAGTTATGGTGGCGGACAGTCGTTCACGGGTGAACGTGCGAGTGCGGAAGTTGCTGAGTAATATGCTGAAGTAGAAAATATAGTTGCGGCGCTGAAACTCCAGTATTAGCGGGCTTCCTGGCGGCTTTGTGCCTTGGAGGCCGCGCTAATATTGGAGTCATTCTGGGGTTTACGTGGAAATAGGGCGGCTTA
>JANOQY010000452.1:0-15445 GCA_031414995.1 Betaproteobacteria bacterium | reverse complement strand
CCGCATCCGCAATCGCCCATTTGAAGTCATCGGCGTACTCGGCAGCAAAGGCAGCGATCTCGGCGGCGGCGATCAGGATGACACCGTTCTGATCCCGATCACCACTGCCCGCCAGCAAGTGATTCGCACCTGGTCGCCCGGCGCGATCCATTACATCATGGCGCAAGCCGTCAGCGCCGATCAGACGCAGGACGCGATTTACGACGCCACACAAGCGTTACGAATCCGCCACCGCATCCGCGATGACGCCGAAGATGATTTCACGGTCCGCGATCTCGCTTCCATCGCCGAGGCGGCACAAGGCATTGCCACCGCGCTTACGTTGCTGCTGGGTGCAATTGGCTCCATTTCACTACTGGTTGGCGGCATCGGCATCATGAATATCATGCTCGTTTCCGTCACCGAACGCACCCGCGAAATCGGCATCCGTATGGCACTCGGTGCAAAGCGCCGCGATGTGCTTTTACAATTTTTGACCGAGGCGATTGTGATCTGTGTTTGTGGCGGCGCGATTGGTGTTGCGCTTGCGTATGGTGGCAGTGTGCTCATCACCAAGCTTTCACCGATGGAAGTCGGCATCTCGGCAACCGGTATCGCCATTGCATTCAGTTTTTCGGCGATGATCGGGATATTCTTTGGGTTGTATCCGGCTAAACGGGCGGCGGGTTTGAGGCCGGTGGAGGCGTTGCGGTATGAATAAGGCACGCAAATGTGCCGCATCAGAACGTGCTCCGCGTCAGTTTGTCACAGCTTGCGCGCTGCTACTCTTGAAATCTTGAGCGCAAAGTCATCCGTGCTTGGGTTTGCGCGACGAATATGGGTGATTTCATTCGCAGTCGCCGCAATGGCACTCATGGCGTATGTAGTTCTCGAGCATCAAGCAACTCTTGCAGCAATAGATCTGACCCGTCCATGGCTGCTTCTCGTGGCAGCGGCATTTCACTGTACGTTTTGGCTGGTGGGAGTTGTATTATGGCGGTACTTAGTTCGCGTGACAGCAAGCCGAACGCTTTCGATGAGTGAAAGCCACCATCAGCTGTCGCTTGTAGCAGTGGGGAAATATATTCCCGGCAAGGTATCGGGGTTTCTTGCCAGAGGCGCTGCACTCAAGAAGTTCGATATGAGTACTCGCGAAATTCTTGCCGCTTCGTTTGTCGAACAGTGGGCGATGCTGATGAGTGCCGGACTAGTAAGCGGCGTTATCCTGCTGCTGATCCGGCCCAACGGCACGCTCACCGCACTGGGCGTGGCGGCCATTGTGACCAGCTTGCTTGGTAATCACTTTTTTCGATTCTTTGTCTCGGTGTTTCAGCGCGTTCTCTCAATAGTTTCGGATTCCAGCGCAACGCAGGTGGGCATGCCGCTTGGCTATCATCAGTATTTTGTGCTGCTACTTATGCATTCGCTCACATGGATTCTATTGGGCTCAGTGCTGGTGAGTATCTATTTTGCGTTTTCAACTCAGCCTTTTTCTCTCAAGCTCTCTGCCGCACTCGTACTCGCAAACATTGTTGGATTTTTAGTGGGCTTCGCCGCCATCTTTGCCCCGGGCGGGCTAGGCGTTCGCGAAGCGGTGACCGCAACCGTCCTTATCCCCTACATCCCGCTGGAGCAAGCGGCGACATTGAGCGTCGTGTTCCGGGTTTGGATCACAGCAATCGATGCCCTGCTTGCCAGCGGACTAGTCTGGCAAACGACACTCGCGCGGCTACGAGCGCGCAAGTGACAACGTTTTAGGCTAGGTTGTCTGCGAAGGTGTACTTCTTCAGCGCCGTTAAAACTGCACACGGCAAATTGTCCTAACGAATCCGTTTCAAATAACCATCCGGCGCAACAGTAATCAACAACTTATTGTGAATACCCTTGTCAATCTCAAATTCCGGGTGGGTTTCGAGATATTCCCACAAGGCTGTTTTGGGATTGTTGCCTGGGTTCCATGGCCTGTTCGGAAAAAAATCCTTCGGCATGTCCTCGACAAAGGTATCGAAAACGATACAGTAACTACCTATGCTTGTTAATGATGCGTAGGCCTGCATTTCAGCCAGCACATGGCCGTGCGTATGATTGCTGTCGAGGCAGACCAATACGCGCGGGTAATTCGCGGCGGCGGCGCGTACCTGTTTGATGATTTCGGGCGCAATGCTGGAGCCCTGAATCATCTGAATGCGCGATGCCATTGGGTGCGCATCAATAGCGACGCGGTTATGGGGACGGATATCGATGTCGATGCCCAGCACCTTGCGGCGGGATATTCTCGGATCGATCATCTCCCCAGCCTCGATAGCATCACACATATCCAGCATGGCCAGCATGGATGCGCTGAAGATCAGCGATCCGCCATGCGCAATACCTGTTTCAATGATGAGATCCGGCTTGACTCGCCAGATCAATTCTTGCATGCCAACCATATCCTGCGGGTACTGAATGATTGGCCGGCCCAGCCAATCAAAGTTGTAAACGTACATGCGTTGCATCGATTCACGCAACCATGCCAGTGATTGTTGCTTAAATACCGAGTCAACACCATAACTCGCCACGCGCGTGCGTCTTTCATGTTCAAACTGATCTATCGGATTCATTTTAGCCTTTAGCATGTATTAACCATCAAGCCTTTGGATTAGCTTGCCTCTGCTTTTCGTCTTCCCACCCATCGGTATTATTTCGCCTATATGATGCCGTTTCCGGTTGTAGAACGGTTGCGTGTTGTTGAATAGATCGGTATGCGCTTCGGCTCGCGTGCTGTAGCGGAAAGGCCAGTAACCAGATTTCCGGAAATTTCAATCGTCATGTTTACGCCAAACATGATGGACAAGGTAACGTTCCGAGGTGACCAACGAGCCGTCTTCGGTCCACGATACCAAAGCATCAGAAACAGCCTTCCTAAGGGGGATCCGCCTCGTCTCCTCAAAGCCCAGCTTTCTATAAAACGTCAGGGCCGGATTATCTGAGAGAACGCGAACAGCCATGGTTTGCAGGCCGAGTTGACCTTTGGCCCAATGCAGAACGGTCTTCAACGCAGCGGACATCAGCTCTTTCGGGGCACTTTCGCCCTTCACAATAGCGTCTGCCTCCCCGTACGAGTTAGCCCAATCAATGTAGGCGAGACCCATATACCCGATACGGTCGCGGTGTACGTTTTCAATCATGAACAGAATTCTGCTGTCATCCGGATGGACGGCTTCAGCAAGCCACGTAGCTGTCCGCTCTTCCGTGGCAACAAACTCCGTCAGAAAAGACTTGACGAAGCGATTACGCCAATTCGTAAGGCAAGAGACATCGACAGAATTTTGCAGGCTGCGTTGCGTAGCGACTGGTCGCAAAAAGTAGTCGTCAAAACCGCCTACCTTCAACATTAGCTGGGGGCCTGGCAAACCTGCCACATTTTTGAGTAGCCCTACCAACTCTTTACGTGCTGGCTTCAATGTGCCGCCTCGAAGTAGGAAGCAATTTTTTGACATATCTGCGAAACTTCCTCAACAGTAATTTTTGAATTCAGCGGCAAAGAGAGAATTTCATGTCCGATCTTCTCGGTAATCGACATATCGCCGCGTCGAGTGTCTTTTAGCAATGCGAACCAGTGTCCTGGCTGCCAGTGAACGCCCGTATCAATTCCATTGTCCTTGAGATAGTCGCGCAGCGGTTGGCGATGCTCAGGAGGAACCCGAATGTAGTACAGGAAGGGAGTCACATGGCTAAAGTCCGACTTTGGCGTTTTCACTTGTTGCACATTGGCCAACAGCTTGTTATAGAGCTTGCAGCCCGCTTGCCGCCCAGCCGTGATTTCCGGCATCTTGGCGAGTTGCGCCAAACCAATCGCAGCATGCAGATTGGCCATGTGATAGCGGAAACCAAGGCGGCTGACCTCGTAAGTCCACGCACGCTGGTTTCCATACATGACGCTGGCCGGTTGACCCATTCCAATTAGCCGCATCTGATGCAGGACATCGACTTCATCCTGCGTTTTCACGATCAAAGCTCCTCCGTCTATACAGGTGATGGTTTTGACAGGATCAAAGCTAAACATGCAAATATCGGAAAATGTTCCAACCTTTTTTCCTTTGTAGTAAGAGCCCAATGCATGAGCGGCATCATGAATAACACGCAGATTATACTTAGCAGCCAGTGCTGCCACGGCGTCATAATCGGCCATGCAGCAGTCGTAGTCCATCGCGATAATTGCTTTGGTTTTTGAACTAATCAGTTGCTCGGCTTTGGATACGTCGATGCAGAGGGTGTCTTCAAGTACATCGCACAAGACCGGCTCTGCGCCCACAGCGAGGATTGCCTGAAAATCAGCGATATTGTTGAAAGAAGGGGTGATAACCTCATCACCGGCTTTAAGTCCAATGAGCATCATTGCCAAATGCAACGCAGCATGGCCTGTACTTACTGCCACGACATGGCGATCTCCACAGCCAATGTAGTTTTTTAGAGCTTCTTCAAACTGGCCGACGGAAGCCCCCATGCCAAGCCAGCCTATCTTTAGAGATTTGACAGCAGCATCAATTTCTTCCTGTTCAATAAGCGGTTTGAATACCGGGATTTGATTCATAAATCGATTTCCTTATAAGCTAAAAGGACGTTAAAGGGCATAGTGCATTCTAATTGCGACTTCGAAATTAGGCGTTTGCGTTAGCTTTTTTGAGTTGAACATGCGACTGCAGCTTCAACCTTCCACGATCGATAGCGTCGGTACCGCCGTGACAAATTTCGTACCGAGCTCGGCGAGCCGGGCGTTTTGATGTTTCACCTCAGTGGCGATATTCCAAGGCAGGATTATCAAATAGTCAGGCCGCTGTTCGGTCAAAGCGGCGAGGGGCAGTATAGGGATGTGGCTGCCCGGCATGAACTTTCCTTGTTTGGCTGCCGCGGCATCGCAGACAAACGGGAGTAAGTCGGGTCTAACGCCTGCATAATTGAGTAGGGTATTGCCCTTTGCGGCCGCCCCATAGGCGGCCACTTTCTTGCCGGCGCGCTTTTGCTCGATCAGGAAAGCCAAGAGATCGTCTTTGATCCGCTCGGCCTTCGCCTGAAAATGCTGATACGCGATGCGTGTTTGCAGTCCACGCCGGTCCTCCACAGCCAGCATTGCACTTACGGCGGGAGAAGCCCGGCGAGTCTCTTCGCCATGGCATCCATAGACTCGAAGGCTACCGCCGTGCGTGGGCAATTCTTCGACGTTCCAGATTCGCAAACCGGCGGCCTTGAAGATGCGCTCGACCGTGTACAGCGAGAGATAAGAAAAGTGCTCGTGATAAATCGTGTCGAACTGGGTGTGTTCGATCAAACGCATCAAATGCGGAAACTCCAGCGTGATCGTACCGCCGGGCTTAAGCACGGCTTTCAGGCCGCGGGTAAAGTCGTTGATGTCAGGAACATGGGCATAGACGTTGTTGCCGACGACAAGGTCACCCTGTTTGCCCGTGTCGGCCAAGGCTTTGCCGAGTTGCTCGCCAAAGAACTCGCGCAGCACGGGGATGCCGAAGCTCTCGGCGGCCGTGGCAGTGCTGGCAGTCGGCTCGATGCCAAGGCACGGAATGCCGGCAGCCACGAAATTCTTGAGGAGATAGCCATCGTTGGAAGCAACCTCAATGACTAGGCTATCTGCAGCAAGTTGCAACTGCCGCGTCATTGTTTCCGCGTACGTTTTGGCATGGGTTAGCCATCCGGTAGAGGTACTTGAAAAATAGGCGTAATCGGCGCTGAACAGTTCGTCGGCCTGGGCGTAATCCTCGGTCTGCACCAACCAGCATTGGGCGCAGACCAACACCCGCAACGGAAAGTATTTTTCTGGCGCGTGCAATGTCTGCTGGGTGAGATAGGCGTTGGACGGCGGTGCTGAACCCAAGTCCACAAGAGGCAAGGTGAGCTCAGCCTGGCAATGACGACACTTCATAGCGCGATTCCCTGGAAATCCCACTCAATCAAGTGATGGCTGCGATCTCGCGCGGAAATTTCGGTGATAGGTAGTAACCATGCAATACCGAGCTTTGGATCAGCAATATTCAGCGCTCCTTCTGATTCGGGGTGATAGGCGGCGGTGTGCAAATAAATCAACTCGCATTCTTCGGACAATGTCTGAAAACCATGTGCGAATCCTTCTGGAATGAGAAAACTTTTACGATTGGCTGCAGACAGAATTTCGCCATGCCACCGCAAGAAAGTAGGCGAATCGCGCCGAAGATCCACGGCCACATCCCATACCTCTCCTTGCAAGCAGCTCACGAGTTTTGTTTCGGCGTGCGGCGGCCGCTGAAAGTGCAACCCGCGCACCGCACCGCAATTCCGTGTGAGCGTTTGGTTAATTTGGGCGATTGGCATGGTAATACCTGCTTCGGCAAATTCCTCGGCGCAGTAGAAACGCGACAAGAAACCGCGATGGTCTTCTATTGCTTGACGCTTCACCAGCATCAGGCCGGACAAGGGAGTGGGAATAAAGTCAAAGCGTGACACGGCTAGATTCTTGTAAATACAAAAGGGCTAGAGTTCTGCTTTCGCTGGAATCGCAAATGGGTGAGGAATTGAGAACTATCATTTTGGGAAACTCTAGCAGTGCTGGGGCGTTTAAAGACAAAATGGCTTGAAAGTCTCTAAAGTCCTAGACTTTTGCACGTTGATAAGCATCAATCTGGTTCAGCGTCAACTCGCGAAGCGGTTGTTTATTCGTTCGATGCCATTGTTGATACCAGTTCACCAGCCAAGTTAGTGACTCCTCCAATGTGAGTTTGGGCCGCCATCCCAATTGGTTGCGAGCCTTGCTCGAATCGAGCTTCAGATAGTTGGCCTCATGCGGATGATCGCTGCCATCAAGTTGCCAGATTGCGCCATCGCCCCAGTGATGCGTGAGTCGTTCGGCGATCCACTCCACGGAGTGCGTGTCATCAACTTCTGGGCCGAAGTTCCAGGCCGACGCAAACGGCGAGCCTTCGGTCGCCAGTTTTTCCGCCAACAATAAGTATCCCGAGAGCGGCTCCAGCACATGTTGCCATGGTCGCGTGGCGTGCGGGTTGCGGATTCGCAGCGGCTGGCGATTGGTGATGGCACGAATGAAATCGGGGATCAATCTGTCCTCGCACCAGTCGCCGCCGCCGATGACATTGCCCGCCCGGGCGGAGGCCAGTGCCACGCCGTGTTTGGCATACTGGGCAGGATGAAAGAAGGAATTGCGGTATGCCGCCGTCACCAGTTCCGCACAGCCTTTGCTGTTGCTATATGGGTCGTGACCACCCATCGGATCCGTTTCGCGATAGCCGGTGTGTGCAGTGCCCAGTTCGCGGTTTTCATAGCACTTGTCGCTTGTCACCATCACTGCGGCGCGTACCCCAGGTGTGGCGCGAATGGCGTCCAATACGTTCACCGTGCCCAACACATTCGTCTCGTAGGTTTCACGCGGCTCGGCATACGAGAGACGGACCAGCGGTTGCGCGGCAAGATGAAACACGATCTCTGGATCACAAGCGGCCATTGCTTTTTTCAGAGTGCCGATGTCGCGAATATCAGCAATATGCGAGGTGATACCTTCTTCCACCTGCGCAAGTTCAAACATACTTGGCGTGGTGTTTGGTGCCAGCGCATAGCCGGTCACTTGCGCGCCCATCTGTTGCAACCACAAAGTGAGCCAACTGCCTTTGAAGCCGGTATGCCCGGTCAGAAAAACGCGCTTCGTGCGCCAGAAATCCGCGGTCACTTCCACACTTTCCACGGTGCCTTCCCACTTGCCCACAACTCTTCAAGGTAAGTTTTGTCACGAAGTGTATCCATTGGCCGCCAGAACCCTTGATGTTCAAAAGCCATGAGTTCACCTTGCGCCGCAAGATCGCTGAGCGGCTGTTCCTCCCAAGCGGTTGTGTCATCGGCAATAAAGTCCAGACAAGAAGGCGACAGCACGAAAAATCCGCCATTGATCCAGCCGCCATCACCCTGCGGCTTTTCAATGAATCCGCGTACGATTTTCCCATCCCTGTTCAACGAACCATATCGACCAGGTGGTTGGACTGCAGTCACGGTGGCGCGTTTACCATGCTGGTTGTGGTATGCAATTTGGGCGGCAATATCGATATCCGCAACCCCGTCGCCATAAGTTAGACAAAACGCATCTTCGTCTTTGACATATTCGGCAACGCGCTTTAGCCGCCCGCCTGTCATCGTGTCCTCGCCGGTGTCCACCAACGTAATACGCCATGGTTCAGCCTTGCGTTGGTGCACCGCCATTTGATTATTTTGCATATCAAATGTCACATCGGACATGTGCAAAAAATAGTTGGCAAAGTATTCCTTGATAATGTAGCCCTTGTATCCTAGGCAAATGACGAAGTCGTTGATTCCGTGAGACGAATAAATTTTGAGGATATGCCAGAGGATCGGCTTGCCTCCGATCGCAACCATCGGTTTCGGCCGAACTGATGATTCTTCACTGATCCGCGTGCCCATTCCGCCGGCGAGGATGATTGCTTTCATGATTGACTCTCAGCTCTCAAGTTTGTTTGGGTCGCAATGAATTTTGAAGTGGCCTGAACCGGCGGAATTCGACCGGTCAACGGGGCCTATGCTTTTTTGATTCTTGTCTGTTTATTTCTGGTGACAATGTATTTAGCAGGCAATATCGGGACAAAGGAAAGGAGCAATATCAATTTCTCAAGCATCGAAATTTCAGCTCGTAAAACGCTTCTAACGAGCTCTAAAGGAAGGCGTAGCAGAGGCGTCAATTTACTAATCAACGAACGAGAAAGGCCATATTCTGAACTGCTGTAGCGGTTCATTCTTTGCCGGTAATCCTCATCGTCGCGAAACTCACGTCTCGACCACGAAGTTTTTACTGCATGGACAAAGTGTCCTTGTAGAGTAAGTTCCGAAAGCAAAATCAAATCAGCCCCCGCCGTATTCAGAAAACCTCGTGTTTTATGTAGTGCCTCTACTCGAATGAGACCCACTATGGGATGCATGTTTCCCCATAATAATGAATGAAACCGTGCGACATTTTCCAACCCGCGAGTATCTGTCCATCCCGATCTGCGCGTCATTAAGGTGCTTGCGGAATCAACCCAGTTCGAAGATCCGAAGGCAATGACGGCCTCTGGCTCTTGTTCAAGCAGCTTTACGCATTCACTCACATAATTGGGCTGCCAAAGATCATGACCAGAGGCCCACATAAAATATTTTCCGTGGGCACAATTCAGCACTCGTCGGAAATTTGTCACGGCACCCTGATTGTGCTCCATTCTTTCGTAAGTAATTCTCCTATCCAAAGCAGCTATTTCACGGCATATCTTTTCAGTGCCATCTGTCGAGGCGTTGTCTGAAATAAAAAATTCAAGATTGCTATAGTCTTGAGCCAAGAGAGACATCAAGGACTGCGACAGGAAACATTCCTCGTTAAATATTGGAATGCCAATGCTCACAAGGGGCATGGCGACGATAGCATCATTGGATATGGGGTTTGACAGTGGAGGTTTCATTTCAATCTGAGTGATGTGGCCCTGCTTGTCTGTACAGCATTCCCCGATACTGAAGCGAGACTCCGGGCGGGTTGAAGATGCAGAGGTGTCCTTCGTGGCGTGCGTGCTCGGTGATAAGAGCATGAACGCGCGCCGCGGTGGATAACTCGAGGCGCACTGATGAATTCATTTTATGCCGCCGCCTTCATCTTCGGCAACATTTGCCAAGTGTCTTCAAGGCGTCTGAATTGCGATGTTCAAACCAGACTCTTCTTGATCGTAACGCTTCTGTACACGCGCATTCAAGTCGACAAACTTGTGTCCCCCAGCTTTTGCGACGCTAAAGGCATGTAGACACGTATCACGAGAGGCGATCAATTTTTGGTCAAGTGACCACTCGCATGCGAGAAAAAGTGGTGTGGGATTAGTGGGGTCAATTGAGAAGGCAGCCTTGAGCGTGTCAATTGCATTTTGCCTTTTTTCCTGCCGCCACAAATAGTGCGCTTTATACATCATCACAATCTGCCGATTCGAGCTTTTCGAAAAACGATTGGACAACAAGTCGTCGAGCCAGCTTATGTAGGCTTGTGTAGTGAAGCTGCATTTCCCATCGAGGCCCAGATTCGCTATGTCGGCGACGGCCATCACGGCAATCGTGTCCACTACAGTAGTGGAATCCAGGATGACGCGTAGTTGACCGTCAGATAAAGACTTCTTTTCCAGACACTCAACATGTAGCATCTTTATTGCAGCACCTTTTGTCCCCAAAGGCACTAGCTTGTTCCTCGCATTTTCATACTGGCCACTTTCTGCTGCCTGGTCCGCGAGGAGCACCGCTAGCCGTTCAGACCGCGGATTGTATCGTTCCAAATCCTGAAGCAGGCGGTCTTCAGATGACCAGGACCCGGCGCGCAGCCACGTTGATAATGCGAACAGCGCTATCACGGACCAAAATAATCCATACCGCACAGCATTGCCATGAAGCGCAGCCTCAAAAACGGAGGTCAATGCCAGAAAAATGCCAATGGACGGCAAGTAATTTCGGTGCTCGAACATAATCTCCAGAGGAAAAACGGTTGATTCCATAAGGTGACCAATGAAGAAAAACAAAATGCCAACGCCGAACATCGGCTGTTTCGTTCGACTAACAAAAGCCAGCCCGATAAGGGTGCCGATTGCGACCAATGAGACGATGGTTGTTGCTGGTTCAAAAAGCCCCTTCGACAAGCTGAAGTCATCATGCACGAAACTCATGTGCTGCTGGATAGGAATGACTAGCATTCCAATGTATGTAGTGACGACCCGCGATTCAGTGAGCAGTCGCTCCCACATGGTGAAGTTGCGCCCGCTAAAATTCGCGAACAGCCAGTCAGCATTAACGAGATATAGTGCCACTGTAGCGAACCCGATTCCGAGTGTCAGGAACATTTGCTTATTGGAAACTCGGCTCCCTTGAATGAGAAATGATTCGAAAAGCAATACAAAAATGGGGAAGAGCAAACCATTCTCTTTGCTAAACACAGCGAGTGGAAAGAGCACAAACCACGTCGCCGCCTGTAAGCCCAAGTACGGCTTTGAACCCAATTGTCTCCGCCTCGCGGCTAGATAAAAAAGCAGTGCGGCCAGCAGGAATAACGTCGAAAGCTGTGTCATTCGCTGGACCGTATAAAGCACCGTGCTGACGTGTAGGGGGTGCAGCAGCCATAGCAGGCAGACGGCGACGGAAAGATCGGCTGATTTGCTCGTGAGTTCGGCAGGAACAGCAAAATACAAAAGCTGACGGGTCAGCCCATAAATCAGCAAGCCGCAAGCAAGATGGATGACTAAGTTCGAAAGCTTCCAATAGAATATGTCCTGCGACAACAGAGCATTTATTGAAAAACTCAGCATTGATATCGGCCGGCCAAATTGGCCACTTGGGCTGAACAAGTTCCCGATGACCTCCCGAAGGCCTAGATTCGCCTGCAGCAAGTAGTCAAGATTGTCTCTGTCGTCCATTACAAACGGGCCATACAGTCCAGACCAGTAGGTCAGCACGCAAAGCGCGACCGACGAAGCAAGCAAGAAAAAATGCCCGCGAAAAGTAAATGACTTGCCACTACGGCGTGTTTCCACTCTTCAGGCCCGATTCGCAATGCCAGTTCTTGCCATCAGCGAGCCAGCGAAACACCTATCCAGTGAAGGCAACATTTCTTTCCGGCAACTTTCGTCATTCTCCCCTGACAGCGCATCTGAATCGCGGCGTGGCGACGCAAAGTATGACGGCGCGCTGCAAATCTCATGAGTGCTCGCATTGCGGCGAAACCCTGGTTTGGTATTCCGCAATACTCTTAAAGAAATAATGCCCGCGATGAAAGCGCTTTGGGATGCGGACACGTACTGGAACCAGACCAATTTGGAGCCAATTCTCCGTGGCCCCAACCAGCCTTTAGCGCGTCTCATCGTGGGAGTCGCTTTCCTTATAGTTTAGCGCGCTGATTTGCTCGGAAACCAAGCCCATTAAGAAAACCTGAATTGCGGTAATGACGAGCGTCACGCTCATGTTTGTGAATCTGTGAAAAGTGATGAATGTATAGAGGTAGTAACCAAGCCCAGCCAAGAAGAAAGCTGCACTAATTGGAATGAATAACTTCAATGGCGAATAAAGTGTGCCGATCTTGAAAATGATCAAAAAAAATCTCACTCCGTCTCGAAACAAACGAATATGGCTCTTGCCGATGCGAGTTGGTGCCACAATGGGCACATAAGATACTGAGTATCCAGCGCGGAAGAAGCTCATCGTAATCGTCGTGGGATACGAGAACCCGTTGGGCAATAGATAAAGATATTTTCGAAACAATTTGGCATGTACGGCGCGAAAGCCTGACGTTAGGTCTCTTACAGGTTGACCGACCATCCAACTTGCAAGCCAATTGTAAAAAGTGTTTGCCACGGCGCGGTGAGCACCCGCTTGTGACGATACGGATCTCGCGCCGACGACCATATCGTTGCCAGTTCCAAGTTCAGCTAGCAGCCGAGAAATATCCTCCGGCCTATGTTGACCGTCCGCATCCATGAAGACCAAGATATCGCCGCCGGCGGCTCGCGCACCTGATTTAATCGATGCGCCGTTCCCCAAGCTCCTAGGGTGACTGACCACTCTCGCGCCAAGTGAATTGGCAACGCTCGCGGTATCGTCATTGGAGCCGTCATCGACAACGATCAACTCCGCTTCGGGGTAAAGCGAGCGGATAGCTGGCAATACCTGACTTAGTCCAGCCGCTTCGTTTTTTGCGGGTAAGATGATGCTCAACATTTGTCTTGCCCCATAAGTGACGTAATTTAGTTAACGGTCTTTCGTCCGTCAATTGTGTCGGCGTTGGCGCGCGAGCGTTGCGCTGACTCTAACCGCAAACGCTCCGTTTCCAGCTTTGCTCCGTATGTTCCCCACCGATCCAACTTGCCTGCTACTTCCAACTCCGAGCGTGCCGAAGTGAAGTCTCCAACAACCAAAAATAGTCTGATTAACTCCAGTCGAAAATCCACTCGATCAGGCTCCGCTTCAACTGCGCCTACGATATGTGGCGCCCCAAGCTCAAGACTCTTGAGCTTGCGCAAGTAGTATTCTGCAAGCAATGCGTGCGCGGCACCTTTCATCCCATTCGTAGCATCCGGATTGGCAAGGGCCGCCGCTAGAAGCTCCACAATGTCGTCATCTGCGAGTTTGCAGTATTGCGACATTTGGCACTCTACAAGGTTTGCCAATGCGCCAATGTTTGGTGCCCAAGCGCGGCCATATTGGAGTCTTTGGGCGGCCATCGCAACCCATGCGGGGTCGGGTTCAACCCGTGCCTTGTACGCCAATTGAATCATAGCGATGATTGGATAAATATTACCTTTGCTGATTTCGGCGGCACGTAGGAAATATTCGTTTGCCCTAGCAGCTAATTCCGCGGTAGGGGTATTGCTGTTTAGTAAAAAGTACATTCGTCCCATCTGATAATTTGCGCGTTCCGAATTTGGATGGTTGTGTACTTCAATCGCTGCGTGATCGACGAGATTAGACCACTGTACCGACCGCACGTAGGTAACGGCGGCAAAAGCCAAGAATACCGTGGACACGAAAAACCATTTCGTTCGAGTGGAAATCACATCAAAATCCTCCCTCCAAAAATAAATTGCGACCGCAAATATTGGCCCGACAATCGGTAAGTAGTTTCGATGTTCGTGAACCATTTCGAGGGCAATAACGGAAGACTCCATGCTGTGGCCAACCATAAACCAAAGAACACCAAGCGAAGCTGCGGGCGCACGACGGAGCATGGCAACTCCAAAAAGTGCAAACGCGAAAAGGGCTGCGACCGAGGCGAGCGTAAGCCAATCTTGGGTCAAACTACTTGATACCGGAAAATCGTCATGATAGATACCCATCAGTCCCGCGTTCGGAAAAATAAGTAGCCTCAGGTAAAACATCAGCACGTGGGGCTGTGTGAGCAACCGTTCCGTCCACGAAAACTCACGATTCGAATACCCACCTGCGACATAAGATACGAGGCGATCCCAATTGAAAAATGTCGCTCCAACGGGAATGAGTATCAGTAGGGCGAATACAAAAAAAAGAAAATTCTTTAGACCCTGATTTGGACTGGCAAACCGAAATATGGTTAGTTCAACGCACAGTATCAAGTACGGAGCCAGTGCACCGTTTTCCTTGCTCAATGTCGCAAGCGCAGTCAGCGGTCCCAATCCGACAATAATAAATATCAATCCGCGTTTTGTCTGGTTCTCAATTGTTTTGCGTCGTCCGTGAACGTAACACGCAAGCGCAAAGAAAGTGAACAGCGCAGACAAACTAGTCATTCGCTGCACTACATACAACACACTGGTAACGTTTAGCGGGTGGACTAACCAGACTGCTGCTGTGGTCAGAGCGACAACGCGCGCACGGTAGACTACTTCCCGTCTGTCTTCACTTTTATAAATTGCAAGTGTAAGACTAAAAACGAATGCGTAAACGCCAATCCCGGCAAGCAGATGGACCAGTAAGTTAGTGAGTTTAAAAAAAAATGGATCGAATTGGGTGAGGTAATAATTCGCCGCAAAACTCAACATGCTGATTGATCGCCCAAATGGGCCAGATTTGCCTGAAGTTGCAGCTTCTAAAATGCTTTGGCGTGAAAGTGACGTCAATTTTATTGCCGGGGTACCGAGTATGTTCGCCCCATCATCAAATTCAAAATCGCCATGCAGTCCTGGCGCATAGATAGCGATAGTAATGAACACAACCAGGAGCGACGCGAACCAACGAGAAACTGTAGAGGCAGGGAATATCACCAAGTACTCAGTCGAGAGAATTTTCTAGCCGAAACGCTAACTTTAATAATGTCGCCAGTCGTCTGTTTGAGAGAATGAGGGCAAAGCGACAATTGAGGCTGGGAACTCAAATATTGTAATTTACTTACAGAGAAAAAAAGGCCGCCTTTAAAAGGCGGCCTTGTAATCAGAGTAAATTGTGGCTTTGTTTAATTCTACTAATACATGTAAATCAACGGCATTGTGCTGGGCGATATTTCGCTGGCATGGTGCCGCCAGTGCAGCCCCAAGTAACACCACCAGCGGTAAACGAAGGACGCAGGAACAGTGTTCCGTTATCTGCGGTTGGTGATCCACCCAAACCAGTGGCTTTGTACTGAATCGTAATCAGACCGCTACCGCTAAGTCCAACGGACAACACAGAGTTGCCGGTGATGGATACAGGCAATGGCAATCCAGCTGAAGCGTTTATCGAAGGAGCAACGCCCTTGGAGGAATACGTTTCTGCGACCGCCACCTTAGCAGCGCCTGCCAGACCCAAGCCCTCGGTCACTTTTGCACGAATGGTGTAATCCTGGTAAGCCGGAATAGCAACAGCAGCCAAAATACCGATAATCGCGACAACGATCATCAGTTCGATCAGTGTAAAGCCTTGTTGAACTTTCTTCATTTGAATCTCCAGTAACTAGTTAGGTTAAATTCCAAACACATCGCGATGT